>DATAHC010000232.1:0-7335 GCA_036263415.1 Flavisolibacter sp. | reverse complement strand
TGCCCCTGGAATAAGGAAAACAAACTGCTGATCGCCAAAGTGGTTTCCCGCAAGCTTAATTTCGACAGCCTGCCGCCCAGCCACCTGGTCTTCCTGATCGATATCTCCGGTTCCATGGACATGCCGAACCGGCTGCCCCTGCTGAAAAGCGGGTTCAAGGCCCTGGTGAATAACCTGAGAGCGAAGGATTCGGTTTCGATCGTTATCTACGGCGGAACGGTAGGTATTGCCCTGCCCACCTCCGGTGGAGATGAAAAGGAAAAGATCTGGAAAGCCATCGACAGCCTGCAGGCCGGCGGCTCCACGCCCGGTGAATCGGGAGTGAAGCTTGCCTATAGCGTGGCCCGTAATCATTTTATAAAAGGGGGTAACAACCGCATCATACTGGCTACGGATGGTGACTTCAATGTAGGACTGAAAACGGAAGACGAACTGGAAGAGATGATCAGCAAGCAACGCGAACAGGGCGTCTACCTTACCTGCCTGGGTATTGGTATGGGCAATTACAAAGATTCCAAGATACAGACCCTCGCGCAACGGGGGAATGGAAATTTCGCCTACCTGGACAGCTATGCCGAGGCGGATAAAGTGTTGCTGAAGGAATTTGCCCAGACTTTATATGTAGTGGCTGAAGATGCGTATCTGAATGTGAAGTTCAACCCCGAGTATGTAAAGGAATACCGGCTGCTGGGCTTCGATAATAAAGTAGGAGCCATTAAAGATACCAGCGCCGTGGTGGAAGGAGGGGAGATCGGGTCGGCCTATTCCAGCCTGATCGCTTTCGAGATCGTTCCGGCCGATCATGTGTCTACGTTGTTCAACAGCCTGGAGCGACCGGCCTCCTTTACCCTGCATTATAAGCTGCCCGGCAAGAGCCCGTACCAGCAAATAACCACGGAGGCGGAAGTGCCTTATCTGTCGTATAACAAGATCCCGAAATGCCACCAGTTCGGCGGAGCCGTTATCATGTTCGGATCGTTGCTGCGGAAGTCGCGCTATATGAAGAACGTGAGCTATAACAATGTGCTGCAGCTGGCTACCGCAGCGGCGGATACTACCAATTATTCCCAGAAGGAATTCCTGGCCATTGTGCAGCACGCCAAAAATATTTACAGCAAAAAGAAGAAGAAGGAGGAATAAGAGCCATCAGCAGGTTCGTTCTTTTAAACCGCCGATGGCCCTCTGCCTTAAGAGAACATCTCTCGCATCTTATCGAAAAAGCTTTTCTGATTTTTATCCGGTGCCGGTTTGAAATTGGGTGAGTGGCCCAGCTTTTCCAGCAGGCTCTTTTCTTCGGAGCTCACATTCTGAGGCGTCCATACATTGATGTGCACCAGCTGATCGCCTTTTTCATAGCTGTTCACAGCCGGGAAGCCCTTGCCTTTCAGGCGAAACACTTTTCCGCTCTGCGTACCGGCAGGGATCTTGATCTTGGCGCGGCCATCGATGGTAGGCACTTCCACCTGGGTGCCGAATACGGCATCGGTAAAGGAAATGTGCAGGTCGAAGGCCACATTCAGTCCGTCGCGCTGCAATTCTTTGTGCGCTTCTTCCTCGATCAGGATAATGAGGTCTCCGGCCATGCCGCCGCGCTCACCGGCATTACCGCGGCCGCTTATGTTCAGCTGCATGCCTTCCTGAACGCCGGCCGGAATGTCGATGGTAACGGTCTCTTCGCCATATACCCGGCCTTCGCCCTTACAGTTACTGCATTTGGCTGTTACCACCGAGCCTTCGCCATTACAGGTAGGGCAGGTGGTTACCGTTTGCATTTGTCCGAGGAAGGTGTTCGTTACTTTGCGTACCTGGCCGCTACCGCCGCAGGTAGAGCAGTTCTGAACACTGCCTTTATCTTTCGCGCCGCTGCCGGAACAAACCTCGCAGGGCACATATTTTTTCACCTTGATATTCTTGGTCACGCCCTTGGCGATCTCCTCATAGGTCAACTTCAGCTTGATGCGCAGATTGCTGCCGCGTGCGCCGCGTGCCCGTCTTTGTCCGCTGGCCGTGCGGGCGCCGCCGCCTCCGCCAAAGAAGCTGCCGAAAATATCTTCGCCGAAGATGTCGCCAAACTGGCTGAAGATATCTTCCATATTCATATTGCCACCCGGTCCGCCGCGTCCATTGTTACTAACGCCGGCATGGCCATAGCGGTCATACTGGGCGCGCCTGTCCTGGTCGCTCAATATTTCATAGGCTTCCGCTGCCTCCTTGAACTTTTCCTCGGCCGCTTTATCGCCCGGGTTCCGGTCGGGGTGAAACTGCATAGCCACCTTGCGGTACGACTTTTTGATCTCGTCCGCGCTGGCTGTTTTCGTTACACCCAGTATTTCGTAATAATCTCTCTTCGCCATGAAAATTTGTAGCTTGTATAATAGTTAGACAAATGGAATAGGGCAATCGATACGGTGGTGCTCCGGTTATTTCCCTACTACCACTTTTGCAAACCGGATGATCTTGTCGTTTAGATAATAGCCTTTCTGCACCTCGGCCACTACCTTACCTTTCATATCGTCGCCGGCCTCGATCTCGGTGATCGCCTCATGTACATCTGCATTGAATTCCTTGTTCACTGCCTCCATGGGCTTCAGGCCTTTATTCGACAAAGTATTCCTTAATTTGGTAAATACCAATTGTACGCCTTCCTTGATCAGCTTTACATCGTCGGTCTTTTCCATCTGCTGCTGCGCCCTTTCACTGTCGTCCAGTACGTCGAGCAGGTCTACGATCACGTCTTTTCCGGCCGTCTGGATCAGTTCGATCCGTTCTTTGGCATTCCGGCGTTTGAAATTGTCGAATTCAGCCGCCTGTCTCAGATAACGGTCATTCAGCTCGGCTACCTGCTGACGCAGTTTTTCCAGTTCCGACTCATCCTCAACCGGTTCGTTCAGGTGCTGGTTGCCGTCCATATTCTCATCGGCATTGATACCTGCTGAAAGATCCATTTCTTTTTCCTGTGTCTGTCCGTTTTCCTGAAATTCGTTTTGCTTCATTTCCAACAAAATTGTGTGCAAAGGTAGGTGTGACAAGAATATTGCCAACGCGATATATGGGACATTCTGTCTTTTACAAGCGCCTTAACATGCCAAATCAACAACACCTCCTGAGAATTTAAGTAGCTTGCGGCCCGGATATGAAAAAAGTTCACCTGAAAAGAAAGATCGCTGCCCGCATTGCCAACGGGCACCCCTGGATATTTGCTAATGAAGTGGAAAAGATCGAGGGTGAACCCGGCCCGGGCGATATCGTAGAGGTCTATTTTTCAGATGGAAAACCGGCCGGCAAGGGGTATTTCAACCAGCAATCGCAGATCATCGTGCGCCTGCTTACCCCGGACCGGAAGCTGGAGATCGATGAAGCCTTTTTCGAGAACAGGATCCGGGAATGCTGGGCCTATCGCCGGCAGCTGGGCTATACGGAGAACTGCCGCCTGGTGTTTGGCGAAGCGGACGGCCTGCCCCAGCTGATCATTGATAAATTCAACGATTATTTTGTTATACAAACCCTGGCCCTGGGTATCGACTTATGGAAGCCCGCCCTGGTAAAAGCCCTGAACAAGGTATTTCAGCCGAAGGGGATATTTGAACGGAATGATGTTCCGGTGCGGGAACTGGAGGGACTGCCCCAGGTGAAGGGCTTTCTATCGGATCCGTTTGAAACAAAGATCGTGATCAGCGAGAACGGACTGAAATTTCAGGTAGACCTGGAAAACGGCCAGAAAACCGGGTACTTCCTGGACCAGCAGGACAACCGCCGGGAAATTCAGCATATTGTAAGGGGAGCAGAGGTGCTCGGTGCCTTTACCTATACCGGCACCTTTGAGATCCATGCGGCGCATTATGGCGCCAAAAGCGTTCTGGGACTGGATATATCTGAAAACGCTGTAAACCAGGCCAATGCAAATGCGGCGCTGAACGGACTGGATTCTATTGTGAAGTTTCAGGCTGCCAATGCCTTTGATGTGCTGAAGCAGTGGACAAAGGAAGACCGCAGGTATGATGTGGTGATGCTGGACCCGCCGGCCTTTACCAAAAGCCGGGCAACCATTCAAAAAGCGATCACGGGCTATAAGGAGATCAACCTGAGAGGTATGAAGCTGGTGCGTCCGGGTGGTTTCCTGGTTACCTCTTCCTGTACCAACCTGGTGCAACCGGAACTTTTTCTGCAGATCATTGATATGGCCGCAAAGGATGCCCGCCGGAAGATCCGACAGGTAGCCTTCCGCACCCAATCGGCCGACCACCCGATCTTATGGAACCTGGAGAATACGCATTACCTGAAGTTTCTGATCGTGCAGGTGCTGTAGTGAATGGAAGATGGCAGATGTCAGATTTCAGATGTCAGATTTGGGCGTAACCGGTTGTAACAATCCTTTATCGTAGCATCTTGTCATAATGCAAGTCTGAAGTGACGTGCTGATCGTTATTGCGCGGAAGCAGGGCGGCGCCATTACCAGCATTACGCTGAGTATTATCATAGTCTATGATGGTCAGCTTTCCTTTATTCAGTTCCATGTTCGTTTTCCAGATGCGTAGTCTTCTTCGATTGGTGTAATCCTTACTGGCTTTTTTACGGAACCATTCCTTCATCAAGGCCTGGAAGAGGCGCCTTGGACGGCGCAGCTCCTTTTTCTTTTCCGCTTTCTTAGCCGGGTTTGAGAAGATCTCTTTGGCGTATTTGACGGCTTGTTTGAAGAGTCTTCTCTGGATCTTCTGCTTTTCACTAGCGATGATGTTGGTCATATCCGGATAGCGGGTCATCACTACAACACCGCCTTTGTAGCGCTTGATGACAAAGAGCTTTCCGATACGGCCGCGGATGAAGTGGTATTTGAGGGGAAGTCGTTTCATACTGTTTGTTTTAGGGCAAACTTACTGTGGGTAATAAAGGCCACTGTCCCGTTTGGGCATGAACGGGATGGTTTGGGCGTGAAAAGGAAGGAAAAGGCTCGTTTTGCCTTTTTGAACTACGAAGACTTAAAGGCACGAAGGAACACAAAGGGAGGTAAAAAGGAGCCTATGCGTAGCTTGTTTGTAGCCTTGCCATAGCCTCTACAACGAAGGAAAGCCGGGAAAATGCCGGAAAAGAACGAAGGAAGTTGATTAGCTAATGGGATAATTAGCTGATTAGCTAATGTACCAATAATAGGAAATGGTACGACCGAAACGGCCAAAACCGACGTCTGACGTCTGAAAGCTGAAGTCTGCCTTACTTACTGACCTGGAATTTGCCGGACTCAACCAGTTTGCCGGTCTTGTCGCGAAGCTGGTAGATGTAAACGCCACGCGTATAATCGGAAAGGTTAACGGTCACCTTTTCAGCAACATTGGGTTGCTCATACATTTTACGGGGGCCGAGAAAGCTGTAGATCTGTAAGGAATAACCTTTTTCGTAATTCCGCTGGAAATCGAAAGTTACCGTGGTGGTAGCCGGGTTGGGATAGAACCGCATGATCGCATTTCCTCCGCCTGCACCCGGGGTCTCTTTAGTCTGAGCCTGTGAGTGAAGAGAAATCAATAAGATGACGGACAGGGAAAGTAAAAGTTTTTTCAAATACAGAAAATTTTAACGGTTCTGAACACAATAATAATTCAATTCCTAAAAAATGCAAAGCGAATGCCGGTTTTTTACCCATAATTAGCAATTCTACGCCGCCAGCTCTCGTAGTTTTACTTGTATGGCGGCAAAATCGGGCTGTAAACCAGCATTTTCCAGTACCTCGGCATATTGAACGACCCCTTCCCGGTCAATTATGAAGGCTGCCCGCTTGGAAACGCCCTTCATGCCAAAGGCAAAGTTTTCATAAAGACTGTCGTAAGCTTTAGATACTTCTTTATTAAAGTCGCTTACTAACGAAAAGTTAAGGTGCTGTTCTGCCTTGAAGCGTTCCAGGGTAAAGACCGAGTCTATGGAAATACCGATAGGAACACAGTTCAGCTGCTCGTACTGTTTCAATCCGTCCCGTACGGAACAAAGCTCTGCCGTGCACACGCTGGTAAAGGCTACGGGGAAAAACAGCAGCAATACGGTTTGTCCGCGCAGTGCGGAGAGGCTGATCTCCTGTTTCTCGCTATTGAACAAAGTGAAATCCGGGGCAGGCTGACCGACCATTACAGGCATAATTTTTAGTTTTTAAGGTAACAAGGTAAGCGCAAAATAGTTGACGCTGCTTGTTACCCCTGTTTTTTAAATAAATCACAGATGCGGAAGCCAGCCGGCTTCCACAGCAATTTATAATCAATCAGCTATCAAACAGCAATTTTATGAGCAACTCACCTTTGACGTTTCACTTTTCACGTGTCAGAACCGCGGACAATTCAGGGCATTGATAGTAGAGTACTCATGATTGGTAAAGCCCACAAAGGAGATCCCGAGTTCAAAACCGCCACGTCCGTAGCTGGATGTTTTCAGCTTGGAGATGTTGACATCATAACTCAGCGAAATGCTGAAGGGCGCATAGTCCAGTTTTACCACAGGGATCAGGGCATCATTCCAGCGGATAAAGGCCCCTCCGTGAAGGGTATACTTAGGCTTATCGATATCCTCATCCAGTTTTACACCATATAAGGCGCCGGCGATCGTTTCATTAAAGGCTCCCTGCAGGGAATGATCGGCCTGAAGGGTGATATAACTATAGGGGGTAACCGAGAACCGTACGCCTACCGAGGCCACCCACTTCGGATCCAGCTCCGCTTCCGCATTCCGGTAAAAAGAGTTCTTTGGATGATTGAAGTGGTGATAGGCCAGTCCCAGGAACATATTGTTATCTGGGTTATCATTCAGCTGTGAATTATAGCTCATGCCCACTGCACCATCTATATAAGTATACTGGGGTTTCACAAATGTTTCGCCGTCGCCCCCGCCATCATATTGCGTGTTGGTGGTCATTTTCGAGCGGTCGAAGCGGCGCTGCACGGGACCTCCCATAAACCCTACCGAAAGATAGCGGTTGCGGGCCGCGCTCAGCGACTTATGATAGTTCAGGGCGGGAAGGATATGCGTGGATACCCAGGAAACCGTCCCGGCCCTGTCGTGTAAGATCTGGATACCCGGAGTGATAAAATCATTACCCTTGCCGATGTGAAGCTTGAATTCTGCATTTACGGAGGTGGTCTTGAAGGCATCCGTTACACTGTTCCACTGATCGCGGTACACCGCCTGAACCCGTATGTCTCCGGTAAAGATACCGGCCAGCGAAGGATTGCGTAATAAGGGCGCCTCGAAGAACTGGGAGAAGTGCAGATCCTGTGCCTGTAGTCCCGGGGATGCCAGCACACAGCAGGTCAGCACGAAATAAGGTAGGAGCAGTGTACGCTTCATGTTATAGTATTAAGG
>DATAHC010000231.1:0-4464 GCA_036263415.1 Flavisolibacter sp. | reverse complement strand
CTTTTACGTTTTTCAAAAGCCATTCAACCCCTGCCATGATCTCCGTGTTTCATTTTTTAACCTTTTTTGGGTCGAGTAATTTCCTTTTTATAGCCTATATCCTGCTGGTGATCTGGCTTTTTTTCAATAAGCGGAAGAATGATGGTATCGATATCCTCATTGTAGGAATCACCAGTACCTTATTAATGTTGGACTCAAGAACATCTTTCGCCGCCACCGTCCGGAATTCCCTTTATTCAAGGAGTTGAGCAGCTATAGCTTTCCCAGCGGTCATGCGCTTTCTTCCTTTGTATTCTGCAGTGTGCTGATCTGGCTGACCTGGCAAACACATTGGAAACCGGGATGGAAATGGGTGCTGACCATCTTATTAGTAGCATTTTCCATATCTATCGGTATCAGCCGCATCGTTTTACGCTATCATTATGCCAGCGACGTGGTTGCCGGCTTTAGTCTTGGTTTTGCCTGGGTGTTGCTGTCGCTCTGGGTACAGCAGAAGTTTCGGCCTAAATCACTTTAATGAACTCGTTGAAAAAATGGTCATTTCGATTTACGAAATAATTTGGTTTATATTATAAACTGGTTTATGTTTGCTTTACAATCGAGCTTATGAGACCCTTTCTTCTTTTTGTCAGCCTTTTCTTCGCCAACCTGCTCCAGGGCCAGGTGACTGTTTCCGGACAGGTGAAGGATCCTAAAAACAATCCTGTACCGGGCGTCAGCATCACCTTGAAAGATACCTACGACGGAGCCACTACCGATTCAGCAGGAAAGTTTTCCTTTTCCACTACAGAAAAAGGCGAACAGACATTGATTGCTTCAGCCGTGGGCTATAAGTCGTATGAACAAAAGATCAACCTCAGCAGTATAGGAGCCATAGACATTACACTGAAAGAAGCTTTTGACGAAATGAAGGCCGTAGTGATCACAGCCGGCTCTTTTGAAGCCAGCGATAAGAAGCGGACGACCGTTCTCAGCTCCATTGACGTGGTCACCACCGCCAGTGCCAATGCCGACATAACCGGGGCCATTAAAACCTTGCCCGGCGCCCAGCAGGTGGGAGAATCGGAAGGCTTGTTCGTACGCGGCGGCACCGCTTCAGAAACCAAAACCTATATAGACGGAACCCTGGTGAATAATTTCTTTTACAGCAGCGTGCCCAATATTGCCCAGAGAGGCCGGTTTTCCCCTTTTATCTTTAAAGGAACCGTATTCAGTGCCGGAGGCTATTCCGCTTTATACGGCCAGGCGCTTTCTTCGGCCCTGATCCTGGAATCGATCGACCTGCCGGACAGAAGTTCCGCCAATATAGGCGTATCGCCCATCGGCGGCAGCGCCGGTATTCAGGTACTGAATAAGAAGAAGACAGCTTCCTGGGGCGTGAATTATGGCTATACCAATGTGTACCTGGCCTTCAAGATCCTGCATCCCAAACCGGATTATTTCGTGATCCCCGACTTCCATACCGGCGACGCTAATTTCCGGATCAAGACCTCCCGGACTGGCATGCTCAAATATTATGGGTATTTCAGCCAGAACAAGGTAGGCATCCGGACACCGAGCCTGGACAGCCTGGGTTACAAAGATGTATTCAAGCTGAAGAACTTCAACATGTATCATAACCTTTCCTGGAAAGAGAACCTGGGAACGTACTGGAAGTTCAACGGCGGTGTTTCTTATGCCAATAATAAGGATGATATCGATGGCAGCCTTCAGAACCAGAACAATGAAAAAGTGCAATTGAGCGGACTGGAATACAAGAACTTCCTCCTGACCTCCGTTGGCGATTACTTTAATGCCAAGGCAGTATTCGAAAGACGGCTGAGAGGCCTGAGCGCCCTGCGCTTTGGAACCGAATACAATTATAGTAACGACAAGGCCGATTATACCCTGTATACCGGGCAACCCTATACCAACCGCCTGAAAGAGAACCTGATTTCCGGCTTCGGCGAAGCGGATATCTATGTGACCAATAACCTGGCTGCGAAATTCGGTGCCCGTGCCGAACATTCCCAAGTGCTGGACCGCTTCAACCTGGCACCGCGGATCTCCCTGGCCTATAAGACCGGACGGGATGCCCAGGCATCGCTGGCTTACGGTATTTTCTACCAGAATCCGGAACGCCGCTATTTACCTTCCGGGAGTGACCTGAACTTTACGAAAGCCACGCATTACATTGCCCAATACCAGAAGGTAACCAGTCTGACCACCCTGAGAGGCGAGATCTTTTACAAGAAGTACGAACATTTACTGAAGACCACGTTGAACAATAACCAGGAGACTGGTACTTCCAACAATGGCTATGGCTATGCGAAAGGATTCGAATTGTTCTGGCGCGATAAAAAGACCATCAAGAATTTCGATTACTGGTTTTCTTACTCTTACCTGGATACAAAACGTGACTTCTTAAACTACCCCGGCGAGATCGAACCTAATTTTGCCGCTAAACATACTGCCAACCTGGTACTGAAGAAGTTTGTTACCAAACTCAAGACCCAATTCAATGCTAATTATTCCTGGGCTTCGGGGCGTCCTTATTACAATATCCGTTACGACAACAGCAACAACAAATATGCGATTTATGACCAGGGCCGGACAAAGGATTACAACAGTCTGAGCCTGAGCATCAATTACCTTCCGAATGTGTTCAAGCAGGGCGGCAATAAATTTACGGTGTTCGTCTTCTCGATCACCAATGTATTAGGCAGCAACCAGGTATTCGGTTATAATTATTCGTATAACGGATACCGCAAGGAAGCCATTGTGCCTTCCACCAAAACCTTCGTGTATATCGGTGCCTTCTTCAGCTTTGGCGTGGACCGCACACAGGATGTTATTAACAGCAATCTTTAATAGAACCACTAAAACCATTTTATGGCAGACTTCTATCAACCCGCTCTGAAAGACAAGGATCCCCTGCTGTGGCAGCTGGCCCAGCGCAGGGCGGCCTTCAAGAGGCATCTGACCTCTTACGTAATCATTAACCTTTTCCTTTGGATACTTTGGTATTTTACCGGCGGAAAGACCTATGGTTCCGGCGTGCCATGGCCGGTATGGCCTACCTTGGGCTGGGGCATCGGCATCGCTTTCTCGTATGCGGGCGCCTACCTGTCTAATGGCTCCACTGTTGAAAGAGAATATGATAAATTAAATAACAATCAATCCAAACAATAAAACAGTTCAACATGAAAAAGATCTTCCTGATTGCATCGCTGGCGCTTATGAGCGCTTCCCTGATGGCCCAGAGTGAAAAATACCAGAAAGCCATGCAGGAAAAAGTAGCAGCTGTAGATACCACGTTCACTCCGGATGGGTTGAAGGCCTTGTCCAACACCTTCGAGCGCATCGCTGACGCAGAAAAGAACCAATGGCTTCCTTATTATTACGCAGCACTTACACAAATCAATTCCGGCTATATGATGATGGTTAAAGGCGGCAATGACCTGGCCCCGGTGCTGGACCCTGTAGCCGACAAAGCCGAAGGACTGATCAGCAAAGCGGAAGCCCTGAGCAGTAACAATTCAGAAATTTACCTGGTGAAAAAGATGATCGCCACCCTGCGTATGAGCGCCGACCCGATGAACCGGTATATGCAATATGGTCCGCAGGCACAGCAGGCACTGGAAACCGCCAAGAAGCTGAATCCGGAAAACCCGCGGGTGTATTTGTTGGAAGGACAGGACAAATTTTATACGCCGGAACAATATGGCGGCAGCAAGACAGAAGCCAAGAAACTTTTTGAGGAAGCCCTTAAAAAATATGATAGTTTCAAACCTGCTACGTCCATCGATCCGAACTGGGGCCGGGGTACAACGAACTATTTTCTTGGTCAAATCAAATAATTCCTGAATGGAAGATAACTTCTCTCCCCAGCAAAGCCTGGAGCTGATCCGGTCGATGATAGACAAGACCAAGGCCAACTTAAGCGAGAACCGTATTTATTTCCTGCTTTGGGGCTGGATCAGCTTCATGGCTATCATCGGGCAGTTTGTACTGAAAGTGCTGGTTCATTACCCGCATCATTACCTGGTATGGCTGATCACCATACCAGCTTCCGTCTGGACCATGATCTATACGGCAAGGCACCGGAATGACAAGACCGTCAAGACCTATATAGGAGAAAGCATGTCGTACCTGTGGACCGGCATCGGCATCAGCTTTTTCATACTTAGTGTGATCATCACCAGGACCACGGGTGGCTGGATGAATGCCTGGCCTTTCTTTATACTATTTTACGGCCTGGGGACTTTTATCTCGGGAAAGTTCCTCAAATTCAATCCGCTGATAATAGGCGGTGTGATCAGCTGGATACTGGCCGTGGTTTCGGTATATGTATCATTCGACTACCAATTGCTGTTAGCCGCAGGAGCCATCCTGATCAGCTATATTATTCCGGGGCATTTATTAAGCAAGGCCTCTTAACAATTCTGCTATGGATGAAAAGAAACTAACTGAAAAGGAAAGCCT
>DATAHC010000230.1:0-4361 GCA_036263415.1 Flavisolibacter sp. | reverse complement strand
TGAAGACCTTAGATATGATTCAGGCCCG
The DNA here is from genome assembly GCA_036263415.1 of Flavisolibacter sp. Lineage (GTDB taxonomy): Bacteria > Bacteroidota > Bacteroidia > Chitinophagales > Chitinophagaceae > Flavisolibacter. The sequence continues at coordinate 4,333 of DATAHC010000230.1, read as the reverse complement.
GTATCAGCAGTTGCAGTCCAGGAATGGTCGCAGTGTGCTGACCTCCATGGAGCAAAATGCATATGATGCTTTTAATAAGCTGGGTGTCCCTACCGTAAAGCAGGAAGAGTGGAAATACACCCGTATCGGAAGTGTGCTGAATAAGGACCAGAATTGGAGCTATGGACAGGAGCCAAACGCTTTATCGCAAACGGAACTGGCCGGCATTCGCCTCCCGGGACATGAGCAGGCTAATGAGCTCGTATTTGTTAACGGCCGGTATATGGCCGGGCTGTCTTCCATCCGCTCTAAAGAGCTGATCGTTCAGTCGCTGGAAGAAGCCGCGCACAATGAATATAAAGACATCGTTTCTACACACCTCGGTCATAGCGGCCGCTACCTGAAAGATGGTATGCATGCGCTGAATACGGCCTTCGTGCAGGAAGGTGTCTACATCCACATTCCAAAGGGCAGGATCATGGAACACCCGGTGTATGTGTATTATATCACAGATGCCCGGGTGGACAATATATTGTCTCAGCCCCGTATCCTGCTGTATGCAGGAGAGGCCGCACAGGTACGGATCGTAGAGACCTATCACACCGTCGGACAGGCAGAAGGCTTCACCAATCAGGTTATGGAAGTGATCGTGGAAAAAGAGGCGGTCGTTGATTACTATAAGATCCAGAACGATGCCACGCACACCCACCAGGTGAGCACCACCCATTTCCGGCAGATCGGAAAAAGTACTATCAACTCTTTAACGATATCGCTCAATGGCGGGATCATCCGGAACAACCTCAATATTGTTCTGGAAGCCGAGCATTGCGAATCGCACCTGCATGGCATCTATTTCCTGAAAGGACAGACCCATGTAGATAACCATACCACGGTCGATAATGTAAAGCCGCATTGCCAGAGCAATGAGCTGTATAAAGGCGTAATGGACGATGCCTCCACCGCGGTGTTCAATGGGAAGATCTTCGTGCAGCCACAGGCGCAGAAGACCAACGCATTTCAGTCCAATAAGAATATCCTGCTTTCCGACAATGCCAGCGTCAACACCAAGCCGCAGCTGGAGATCTTTGCGGATGACGTGAAATGTTCACACGGTTGTACCGTCGGTCAGCTGGATGAGGAAGGTATGTTCTACCTGAGGTCGCGCGGCGTTCCGGAGAAGATCGCCAAATCGCTGCTGGTTCAGGCTTTCGCATTCGATGTGCTGGAGCTGATCCGCCTCGATGTGATCCGCGACTATGTAGAGCAATTGATCGCACAACGTTTAGAATTCAAAGAAGCATGATAGCAACGGAAACCATTCAGGAAGGTCTTGACCTGGCTGCCATCCGGCAGCAGTTCCCTGTATTGAACAGGCAGGTAAAAGGGCACCCTCTTGTCTATCTCGATAATGCGGCTACTACGCAAAAGCCGCAGGTGGTGATTGATGCATTAGTGGATTATTACAGTGGCTATAATGCCAATATTCACCGCGGCATCCATACGCTGGCGGAAGAAGCCACAGCCGCTTTTGAAGCCACGCGCGATACCGTACGCCAATTTATCAATGCCCCTTCCCGCGAGCAGATCGTTTTTACCAAGGGAACCACGGAAGGGATCAATCTTGTAGCCCAGACTTGGGGACGTCAGAATATTAAGGAAGGCGATGAGATCATCGTCTCCACCATGGAGCATCATAGTAACCTGGTGCCCTGGTACATCCTCTGCCAGGAAAAGAAAGCCGTGCTGAAAGTGATCCCGATCACAGAAGACGGTGAGCTCCGCATGGACGAATTCGAAAAGCTGTTATCGTCCCGGACAAAACTGGTAGCCATTGTACACGTGTCAAATGCACTGGGTACCGTGAATCCGGTGGAAACGATCATAGAGAAGGCCCACCAGGCCGGTGCGGTAGTACTGGTCGATGGCGCGCAGTCCTCCGTGCACCTCGATATTGATGTGCAGGCACTGAACTGCGATTTCTTCGTCTTTTCTTCTCATAAAGTCTATGGACCTACGGGGGTAGGGGTATTATATGGAAGAAGGGAGATTCTCGAAACCATGCCAGTGTATCAGGGTGGCGGTGAGATGATCAAGGAAGTAAGCTTTGATTCGATCACCTACAATGACCTGCCTTATAAATATGAGGCCGGTACGCCCAACATTGCCGATACCATTGCATTCAAAGCCGCATTGGACTTCACCCGCAAGATCGGTAAGGAACGCATCCGGCAGCACGAACATAACCTGTTGGTGTACACAACGGAGCAGCTGGAGCAGATCCCGGGCCTGCGCATCATCGGTAAGGCGGCCAACAAGATCAGCGTTATTTCATTTATCCACGATAAGGTTCATGCCCAGGATCTGGGAATCCTGTTGGACAACAGGGGTATCGCCGTGCGTACGGGCCACCATTGCGCGCAGCCGCTGATGGATTGCTTCTGTATACCGGGTACCACCAGGGCCTCGTTTGCCATGTACAATACGAAAGAAGAAGTGGATCGGTTTATTGCCGGTCTGCAGAAAGCTATTAAAATACTAGTCTGAATCATGCAGCATCCGGCCATAGAAGCGATAGAGAAGGAGATCATTGAAGAGTTCGCGCTCTTCGACAGCTGGGACGATAAGTACGAATACATTATCGACCTGGGAAAGAAGCTGCCGCCGCTTTCTGATGAGTATAAAACGGATGAGAACCGTGTAAGGGGATGCCAGTCCAGTGTGTGGTTGGTTGCGGAGTATAAAGAGGGCAGGGTGTTCTTCCAGGCAGACAGTGATTCGGTGATCGTAAAAGGCCTGATCAGCATTTTGGTTCGGGTACTTTCCGGCCAATCGCCCGATGCGATTGTAGCGGCACCGCTCGATTTTATCCGCGAGATCGGTATGACCACGCACCTCGCGCAAACTCGTTCGAACGGATTGCTCTCTATGGTAAAGCAGATCAGGAATTATGCATTGGCCTTTAAACTTAAAAATGCCGTATGATGATCGAAAGCGATGTATTAAGAGATAAAGTGGTGGCCTGCCTGCAAACCATTTTCGACCCGGAGATCCCCGTCAGCATCTATGAGCTGGGACTGATCTACCGCATCGATATTTTGCCGATCAATAATGTTCAGATCACCATGACCCTAACAGCCCCCGGCTGTCCCGCAGCGCAGTCGCTGCCCATTGAGGTCGATCAGAAGGTACGCCAGATCGAAGGCGTAAGCGATGTGCACGTCGCCGTTACCTGGGATCCGCCATGGGATAAAAGCATGATGTCTGAAACAGCACAGTTGGAATTAGGTTGGTTATAAAAACAAATACGTAAGAGTTATGAAGATTACAGCACAGGAAGAGTATGGCTTGCGTATATTGATACGTATTGCAGCCTGCAGGGATAAAGAAGGTATGAGTATTCCGCAGCTGAGTGAAGCCGAGGGACTCACACCGCATTACGTGGCCAAGCTCACCCGTATTCTACGTATCGGAGGTTTTGTAAATAGCACGCCTGGTAAGCAGGGAGGGTATATTCTCGCCCGCCCGGCCATGGAGATCAATATCAATGAAGTATTGAAAACCCTGGGTGGCGCTCTATTCGATGCCAGCTTCTGCGGCACGCATTCCGGCGCCGTAAAATTCTGCACCAACTCCGTCGATTGCTCTTCCCGCTCGCTCTGGCAGATGATCCAGTTTGTAGTCGACCAGTTCCTCGACAAGGTCACCCTCTACGACCTCGTCAATTCAGAGGGCAACTCCGCCCGCATCTTTCACGAATTCCTCGAACAGCACCGCATGACCACCGCCAGCTAAAGGAATATTGAACAAGGAACAGGGAACAAGGAACAAGGAATAGGGAATGAGGAATAATGTGCCAATGAGACAATCTGCCCATGTGTCAATAAAACAGCCAGCTTACAATTTGAGCTTCCAACTTTAACACTGTCATCCCTTATCTTCTTTTGTCATCCCGACGAAGGAGGGATCTTTACGACCTAACTATCGAAGTGATTAATTGAGTCACAGTTCGGACCGTCATTGCGCGTGTCCGCCTCTGGAGGAAGCGAAGCGCGGCAATCTCGCTTGGGGTCTACCTATCATAGTATAAAACCGTTGTCCTAGTTCGGACCGTCATTGCGAGGAGGAACGACGAAGCAATCCCCAGCACCTCCAGACTGCCCTACGCAAAAACAGTCGAAAAGAAAGATGGTGTGTAAGTTCACCCACTGATTACTGATTGCTGATTACTGATTGCCGATCTCTGATTCCCCCGATCCACTTCGCCATCTCTTCAATCTCCCGCTCTATCCGCTCTAATGCCTTTTGTCCTTCCCTATTCAACATTCCTTGTTCCCTGTTCATTATTCCTCCCCCT
>DATAHC010000229.1:0-4144 GCA_036263415.1 Flavisolibacter sp. | reverse complement strand
ATGCGCATAGCGCTGGAACTCTCTCTCCATAATTCCGTTTATCAGGATATGGCCACAAAATTCTTTGAGCATTTCTTATATATAGCCGGGGCCATGGATAATATGGGGCTTCAAAATGAAGGCTTATGGGATGAACAGGATCAATTCTTTTACGACGTACTGAAAATGCCGGATGGAAACCATTCCAAACTGAAAGTACGGAGTATGGTAGGATTAATACCACTGTTTGCAGTAGAAGTGCTGGATCATGAACTTCTGGAAAAATTGCCGGAGTTTGCCAACCGGCTCAAATGGTTTCTCGAACACAGGCCTGATCTGGCCAGCCTGGTCTCCCGTTGGCAGGAAAAAAACACCGGGGAAAAGCATTTACTGAGCTTACTCAGGGGGCATCGTATGAAGAAGATCCTGCAGCGTATGCTGGATGAGCAGGAGTTTCTCAGCGAATATGGCATACGCGCCCTCTCTAAATACCATGATCAGCATCCCTATGAGGTATATGTAAACGGATCCAGGTTCTCGGTGGAATATACACCTGGGGAATCCACAACCGGGTTATTCGGAGGAAACAGCAACTGGAGGGGCCCTATATGGATGCCGGTGAACTACCTTATCGTTGAAAGCCTGCAGCGCTTCCATTACTATTATGGCAACGATTTCAAAGTAGAATATCCTAGCGGAAGCAGTAATTATGTTTCCCTGAATGATGTGGCAGACGGACTTTCTGCACGACTGGCCCATTTATTCCTGAAAGATGAGAATGGCAGAAGGCCGGTTTTCGGCAGCTATGAAAAATTGCAGAATGATCCGCACTTTAAGAATTACGTATTATTCTATGAATATTTCCATGGGGATAGCGGCAGGGGTGTGGGTGCCTCTCATCAAACCGGATGGACGGGCCTGGTTGCAAAGCTGCTTCACCCTCGCAGAAACCCCTTGAATTCCAAAACTGAAAATAAAAAGATACCGTCGAAGATTTAGGTCTCTAAATAAATTACACAAATGATAAATTTCGAGTTCGATAGAAAGATTTCCTTTTCAGAGGAACAGCGGCTTCATGCCGAATGGCTGGAAACAAATGGGTTGGACGGATGGTCTAATTCCACTGTGGCAGGATATAATGCAAGGCGGTATCATGGGTTACTAGTAGCAGCAATCAAACCGCCTACCGAACGCAGTGTGCTCGTTTCCAAACTGGATGAGACACTGATAATTCAGAATGTTCGCCATGAACTGGGAGTGAACGATTATGGCAATACCATACATCCGAAGGGTTTTCAGTACTTAACGTCTTTCACAAAGGATTTATATCCACAATTCGTATATGAAGCTGATGGTTTCAGGATCCGCAAAAGTATTTTGATGCTTCATCAGGAGAATACAACAATCATCAGGTATGAAGTTTTGCAGGCTCCTGCTCCATTTCAAATGGAGTTCTTACCGCTACTCGCTGTAAGAGGCTATCATCAGCTGATGCGGGCTAATGATCAGGTAAACCGCTCAGCAAACTTCATGAGTGGTGAGTTGAAAATGCATCTTTACCGGGAAACCCCGGAGATCGCCATTCAGCTAGCAGGCAGTAGCTTCACGGAGCGGCCAGATTGGTTTTTCAATTTTAATTATTCAATTGAAGCATACAGAGGGCTGGATCATACGGAAGATTTATTTACTCCGGGGTATTTGAGCAAAGATCTTCAGGACGGCGACTGTTTTTATGCCGTACTTTCTATTGAAGAAAAAGGCGAAAGAGACCCGGCTGTTTTGTTTGAAAGGGAGCTCTCCAGGCGAAAGAAGCTGGTTGCTAAAGAAAAAACCGATGCAGTGAGGCAACTGGTACTGGCAGCTGATCAGTTCATCGTAAAACGAAATGAAGACCTGAAAACTGTAATCGCAGGCTATCCCTGGTTTACGGATTGGGGACGCGATACGATGATCTCCCTTACCGGGCTCACCTTGTGTACTAAACGGTTTGACGATGCCCGGAAGATTTTAGCCGCTTTTGCACAGTCGGTTGATAAAGGTATGCTGCCAAACCGGTTTCAGGATAATGGAGAGGCGCCTGAGTATAATAATGTAGATGGCACTTTATACTACTTTATTGCGATCTATGAGTTTCTTAAAACCTCTAAGGATAAGAAATTTGTTCTGGAAAATTTGCTTTCGGTTCTCAAGGAAATTATTGAATGGCACTTCAAAGGAACACGCTATAATATCCATGCAGATCAGGATGGGCTCTTATACGCCGGAGAGCATGGCTACCAGCTTACCTGGATGGATGCCCGGGTAGGGGATTGGGTGGTTACGCCACGCATGGGCAAGCCGGTTGAAATTCAGGCATTGTGGTATAATGCACTGTGCATATTCAGCGAGTTGCTGACTTTGAACAAGGAAAAGGAAGCAGCTGCACTCTATTCCGAAAAAGCAGCGATCGTGAAGGATGCATTCCTCAGCCGATTCTGGAATCATGAAGGGCAATATCTATATGATAATATTGAGCCGGATAATCAGCCGGATGCTACACTTCGTCCCAATCAATTACTGGCCATCAGTCTTCCTTTCCCTCTGGTTGAAGGCAAGATGGCTAAAAGTATGATGAAGGTGATCGAGGCAAAGCTGTATACACCTAAAGGTCTTCGGAGCCTTTCACCGGATGACGCCCATTATGTGCCCCATTATGGCGGAGATCAGTTAAGCCGGGACAGTGCCTATCATCAGGGAACGGTCTGGAGCTGGCTCCTGGGTCCATATGTGGATGCGATCTTCAGAACCAATGGATCTTCCAGCGCCTTAACGAAAGCAAAGAAGGTAATCCGAAACTTTCTGCCTCATCTGGAAGAAGCCGGTATCGGCACCATCTCTGAAATATTCGATGCTGAGCACCCTTTTGCGCCTCGTGGCTGTATTGCCCAGGCCTGGGGTGTAGCCGAGTTGCTGAGGGTAATAAAGACGTATGAGCTCGAGGAATTACCGGTACTCAAAACGCGAAAACGACAGGATCTAAAGGAAGCATAAATTAAAAAAGCATTCGTTCAAACGAATGCTTTTTTAGTTTAACTCTGGATGGATAAGACTTTAAGTATCATTCCTTATTCCTGATCGCTTCCCAGTTCTTATCAGCAGTAATGATCCTGGAATCCGTATCCTTGATCCAGATCGCTTTTACTTTCTGATTGTAATTGAAATACAGCTTTCCATTGACTATGCTCCAGGCATCTGGCTGGGTAGGTGCCTTATGGCCTTCTGAACACCCGTAAGCACAATAGCCGCCATATTGAGGAGCGTATTGTACCGGATTCTTTTTAAACGAATCAAGGTTCTGACGGCTGGAAAAATACCAGTTTCCGCCCTTCCAGGAATAGGTCAGGGAATCCTGTCCCTTTACTGGCTTGCCCTCTTTGAAATACGCCACAGGATCATATCCCCTAATGGCTTTTCCTTCAGAAATAAATACTTCAGATTGCTGTGCCTGCATTTTCATAGTGAAGCAGATCAGGATGCTAACTACCGTTACCAGTTTTTTCATAATCATAATTTGAAGCGAATTTGAAAGTCTCTTCCAGGAAATACTGTCATAAATCCGACAATCAGTTCATCTCATTTTAAAATTAACAGAGCCGTTAATTTTTCTTCATTCCGTCATTTATACGACATATGTTCTTTTCAGTTTGTCTTCCTTTTGCAATAAATATTGCGCATGACCAATCAATACGATATTATTATCATAGGCACCGGCAGCGGTGGCAGCACGATGGCCAATAAGCTGGCATCCAGCGGTAAAAAGATTCTGATACTGGAACGGGGCGGATTCATTCCGAAAGAGAAAGAGAACTGGGATCCGCATGAAGTGGTAACAGCCGGGAGATACCGGCCGAAGGAAGATTGGTTCGACCAGGATGGAAAGGCCTTCAAGCCCTTCATTCATTATAATGTTGGGGGCAATTCAAAAATGTATGGTGCTGCTTTATTCCGGTTCAGGGAATCAGATTTCGAGGAAGTAAACCACTATGGCGGACTTTCTCCTGCATGGCCCTTCAAGTATGATACACTGGAGTCATATTACACACAGGCGGAACGATTGTACAGTGTGCATGGCAAGCGTGGTGTGGACCCCACAGAACCCTGGTCTTCTTCAGAGTATCCGCTGCCT
>DATAHC010000228.1:0-2171 GCA_036263415.1 Flavisolibacter sp. | reverse complement strand
CGGACCCCGTAGCCGAACTGCAGGAATTACTGGAACGGTATAAACCGGCCCGCTCCATCCTTTCTTCGGTGGTGCAGCATCCGCAAGCAATCGAAACCCTCCTGGAAACCCACACCGGTTATCACCGTCTTAATAATCACTCACAACTTCCTTTTACCATACCTGTAGGAAAACCTGAAACTGTCGGCGCGGACCGCCTGGCGATCGCTGCGGCTTCCGTTTACCTTTTTCCGCAACGGAACAACCTGGCCATCGGGCTCGGCACCTGCATCACGTATAATTTCATCAATCAGTCGCATGAATTACTGGGTGGCTCTATCTCACCCGGAATGGAGCTGCGCTTCAAGGCCATGCATCATTTCACAGCCTTACTGCCGCTGGTGGAAGCCGACTGGAATGTCCCCCTCATCGGCTACGATACCAAGACGAATCTGCAATCGGGCGTGGTATTGGGGATGGCGAAGGAAATCGATGGCATCATTGAAGCCTACAGCGAACGGTACGGGAACTTTAACGTGCTTTTAACCGGGGGTGATATTGGAATATTTGAGCCCCATTTGAAAAATAAGATATTTGCAGACCCTGATTTAATTTTTAAAGGACTGTATGCAATTTGCCAAATCAATACTGCTTAAACGAACAAGGATGAAAAAGAAACCGCTGCTTACCCTGGTTTTTCTGGCTGCGGCTTCTGCTGCCTGGTCACAGAGCAATTCTCCTTATTCCCGCTATGGATTGGGCGACCTGCTACCGAACAACAATATTACTTCAAGAGGCATGGGCGGCTTATCCGCCGGTTATGCCGATGTGATCTCGGTGAACTTCACCAATCCGGCCTCCTATTCTTCCTTTTTTGCCTTAAAAGAAAAGAACTCCAATAAACTGCAGACCGGACGTGTGATCCTGGATGCGGGCATCAATATAGAGAACAGAACACTGATCGCTCCCAATACCACACAGCGATTTACTTCTTCAGACGTTTATTTTTCCTACCTGCAGGTAGGCATTCCGCTGCGCAAGAACTGGGGCCTGAGCTTTGGCCTTCGTCCGCTGAGCCGCATTAGTTATCGCATCAACCGCGTTGAACGCTTAACCGATCCTGTCAGCGGCAACTATATCGATACGGCCCTTACCCAATTCACCGGGTCAGGCGGTAGCTTCCTGCCTTCGATCGGAACCGGCTTTGCCATTGGCAATCTGAGCCTGGGCGTTAACGGCGGCTTTCTGTTCGGTAAGAAGGAAACAGGAACCTTACGGAACCTTATCGATACCATTCAGCATGCGGGTTCCAACTATACGAACGATTTTTCCTTTGGCGGCCTTTACTACAATGCCGGCCTTCAGTATAAGATCAACCTGAAAAAAGATAACTATATCCGGCTTGGACTGGCTGTGAGCACCAAGCAAACCATCAAGGGAAGCCAGGACCAGTTGCGGCAAACCTATACCACCGGAAGCGCCGGCGAGATCATCCAGATCGACAGCGTGTACCGGCAGTCCGATGTAAAAGGCGAGATCGTATACCCGGCTTCGTACACCGCAGGCTTCGTTGTTGGCAATGATGTGAAAGGCTGGGTATTCGGTGCCGATTACATACAGAATAAATGGAGTGATTACCGGTTCTTCGGTCAAACCGATTCTGTTCAGGACAGCTGGAAAGTGCAGGCAGGCGCCCAGTTCCGCCCCACTCCCGGTACGGGCTATTTCAGCCGTCTGGGGTATCGTGTAGGTTTTTACGCCGGTACGGATTATATCCGGCTGGATCAGAAACTTCCGATCATGGGTGCTTCCTTCGGGCTCGCCATCCCGGTTCGACCCAGCCGTATGGCGCCGAACCAATTCAGTACCTTCAACCTGGCCTTTGAATATGGCAAAAGAGGTAACAATGATAACCGCCTGAAAGAAAATTTGTTCCGTTTGTCCGTGGGCTTTAGCTTCACCGATCTCTGGTTCACCAAGCGTAAATATGATTAAGCGGATCTTTTCCCAACTTATAAACCCACAAGCAGCTTTATTATTAGGCTGCTTGTTTGCTTATGGCTGTGAGAACTCGCAACGATCGCTGGACGAATGGACCCAGAAACGGGTGATGGTAGAAGAAGCCCGGAACATACAAACGCTTTTCAGCTCCAGCGGACGCATGCGCGCTGATTTACGTGCGCCCCTGATGT
>DATAHC010000227.1:0-3376 GCA_036263415.1 Flavisolibacter sp. | reverse complement strand
CTGATAGAAGGATCCCAGATCGTTTGGAAATGCATAGACGCCAAATTGTACCGGAATGGAGAATTTACCAATAACCTTCTCAAATGATCCGTATAAAGCTGCATTCCATTTGCTGCCATCCTGCTTGCCGATCGTTACGATAGAATCCAGGTATTGATGCGCAAGCGACGGATCGTATATAGTACTTATGCCGGCAGCCCATCGTATTGCCGGGCGTTTCTGATAAGCGGCTTCTGCGGAAAGCAAGGCTACCCCATAATAGGGCGAGCCAATCCATGGAGTTTGTTTAACACCCCCTGACAAACCAATTCTATAAAACCAGTTTTTCCTTATGGGTCCATGCTCTGCTTTCTCTTCTATATTTTTTATTAGGGAATAGCGTAAGCCTGCTGAGAAAAGGGGGATATTAAGCCCAAGGTTCGGTAATTTCAGAGAAGCATTGGAAAGATGATGAAATGACAATCCTGCCAGAAGGCTGAAGCGGCTGGTCAAACGTATCGCATTCTTCCATTCCAGGCTAACGAACAGGTTAGCATGGCTACCCAGTAAGGTGTTCTTATGATTGCTTTCCAGATCATAGGGCTTTTCAATCCAACCCATTCCCAGCCCGGCATGAAACTGGCCGGTTAGGATGTTCCCAAAATGATACAAGGGAAAATCGGCGAACGGATAAATAGCTGCCATTTTGCCTATAAAAACATGACTGCCTGAGTGTCCGGCCACTAATCCTATCCCGGCATAGATAGGTTTGCCAGCGGTGCCGTTTACAGGACGGCTTATGGATAACTCCCCCGAATAGCTGTAAGAATCTTTCAGGTAAGCTGACTTGGGAACGTCGGTGATAAAGGAGCCATGATGCCAGGTTAGCTGAATAAGTGCTTTGCTTTCGGTTTGCTGATCCTGGGCTAAGAGCTGCGATTTTAAATGCACGATCGAAATGAACAAAATCCACATTCTCCTCGATTTCCACATCCGGCAAATATAGAAATTATAACTAATTGAAATATAGCGACTTGTTACTTAATCAAAAAACGTATGTTCTCAACAATAAATAAAGTCATGGTAGCTTACCCGTACTTGTAATAGCCTCCTTAAAATGGCTTGTGAACGCCTGAAATCAGTATCTTTGCCGCCCCGAACAAAACCCCGGGAATTTTTATGGAAGAAAATCAAATTGTTAACCCAAACGCTGAAGGACAGGAGCATGCAGCAGCGCCCGTAGCTGAAGCATCTGCAGCGACAACAAATGTACCTGTTCAGGAGCCTGTTGAAGAGCGTATCGCAACAGCTCATGATGATTTCGACTGGAGCATTGACAAGCGCAATGTAGCCTCTTACACCAACGAAGAAAAAGAGAAGTACGACAAAGTGTATGAAAATACATTCGTTCAGCTGAACGATGGCGAACTGATCAAAGGAACGGTTGTAGGCATTACCAAGACAGATGTTGTGTTGAACATTGGTTTCAAAAGCGACGGTCTGGTATCCCTGAATGAATTTCGCGATCTGCAGGGAATGAAAGTAGGTGACGAAGTGGAAGTAATGGTTGTAGAGAAAGAAGACCGTGATGGTAATCTGAATCTGAGCCGTAAACAAGCCCGTATCACCCGTGCCTGGGAGCGTATCGTGGAAATCCACAAAACCGGAGAGATTGTTACCGGTACCGTTACCAGCAAAACGAAAGGCGGTCTGATCGTAGATGTATTTGGTATGGAGACCTTCCTGCCAGGTTCTCAGATCGACGTGAAGCCTGTAACGGATTACGATCAGTTTGTTGGCAAAACAATGGAATTTAAAGTGGTGAAGATCAATGAAGCCATTAAGAATGCTGTTGTATCTCATAAAGCACTTATTGAAAGCGATATCGAAGCACAGCGTGCACAGATCATCGGTAAGCTCGAAAAAGGCCAGGTTCTGGAAGGTACTGTTAAGAACATCACCGATTTCGGTGCGTTCATGGACCTTGGTGGCTTAGACGGTCTGCTTTACATTACCGATATTTCATGGGGACGTATCAACCACCCAAGCGAAGTACTGAAACTGGATCAGAAGATCAATGTAGTGGTACTGGATTTCGACGACGAGAAAAAGCGTATCTCCCTTGGTCTGAAACAATTGACCCCGCATCCCTGGGATGTGCTGCCTGAAACCATTTCAGAAGGCGCTACCGTTAAAGGCCGCGTAGTGAACATCGAAGATTACGGTGCATTCCTGGAGATCCTGCCAGGGGTGGAAGGTCTGGTTCACGTAAGTGAAATCACATGGGCCAACACGCCGATCAATGCAAAGGAATTCTTCAAACTGGGTGACGAGCATGAAGCGAAAGTGGTAACCCTCGATAAAGACAGCAGAAAGATGAGCCTGTCCATCAAGCAGCTTTCTGAAGATCCATGGTCTGATATCGAAACCAAATTTGCGGAAGGTAGCCGTCATACAGGGGTGGTTAAGAATATTACTCCTTATGGTGTATTCGTTGAATTATCGGCCGGTATCGGTGGTATGATCCACATCTCCGACCTCAGCTGGCTGAAGCGCTTCAATCACCCGAGCGAGTATACTAAAGTCGGTGAGAACATCGAAGTAGTGATCCTTGGTATTGATAAGGAAAACCGTAAACTGCAACTGGGTCATAAACAACTGGAAGAAGATCCATGGAACAGCCTGCAGGATACATTTGCAGTAGGTTCGATCCATGAAGGAACGGTTTTACGTAAAGATGATAAGGGTGCTATTGTACAATTGCCATATGGACTGGAAGGCTTTGCTCCGAACCGTCACCTTGCCAAAGAAGATGGTAAGAGTGTAGGAGCAGATGAAACTGCAGAGTTTATGGTGATTGAATTCGATCGCAATGAAAAGCGTATTGTAGTATCGCACGCGCGGATCTGGGAACAGGCGAAAGTAGAAGAGAAAGATGCCATCAGAAAAGAGGCACGTGCCGAAGCTGATAAGACCAAGAAAGCGGTGAAGAATCTGCAAAGCAAGGTTGAAAAGCCAACTTTGGGAGACCTGGGGGCACTGGCTCAGATCAAGGAAAGATTACAGCAGGAAGAGAAAGACAATAAGTCTGACGCTGCCGAGTAATACAATCCAGCAAAGAGTTGAATCCTTATAAAAAAAGTAAAGTCCTGCAGAAATGCAGGACTTTTTTTATTTGATTAGTATAGCTTATTTCAAGGCAAAGGTGACCGTAACATCATATTTCAGCTTGATCTTTTTAAAATCAACCATGGTCTCCTCTGCATCTGCTGTCTGGGCTTCATTCCGAAGCATTGCATTGGCTTTCATATTATAGATCATAGGTGTAAAGTATTCGGTTGGTTCATTGATAGTTATAGCCTCGCCGACCTTTTCATCTATGGCTTCAGCCAGATAG
>DATAHC010000226.1:0-3964 GCA_036263415.1 Flavisolibacter sp. | reverse complement strand
TTACAGCTGATTCAATTTTACCTCGCCATGCTTCATCTTCTTCTTCTTTAAATTTGGCAGACTTTGCTTTATCAAATGATATCAGTAAAAAGCCAATTGCGTATAAAACAACAAATACAATTTCTAGACAGCTTAAAGATTTTTCAGCTTTAATTGTTCTATTGTTATATTCCGATTGGTCTTTTATATGAGTTGTGTCAAACTGATACATGGTAGAATTGAAAATCCTGTCGAGATTAGCAATATCCCCTCTATCAATGTTTGATCTTAGAGTATCTTGCATAGCCTTAGCCAAAAATGCCATTTGATCATTGTTGATTCCCCGGCCATTCATCATACCTCCCCAAATTATAGCTTCTTCAGCAGCTGCAATTGCATTTGATTGAGCTGATAACAGTCCATTTAGATTGATTTTATTTTTATTCTCATTGTATGCGACCTCCCAAACACTCATCTTTGAAGTTTCAATTCTTACTTCATTAATATGGCTGTAGAAATAAGAATTATATCTTTCCAGTTCTTGTATTTCAGCTTTATGATATGATAAATAACCCTTTTCAAAGAGCCATGTACTAGCAAGGATGATTGAGCCAAAAAATAAAAGTTTAGATTTCCACCAATAACTAATCCAGCCTCCGATTTCTATTTTAATCATTTGAATCTTAGGAGAAGACATATAAAATATTTATACTGGCCCCTGAATTGGCCCCTGATTTATAAAAATATTATATAAGTAATTAATTATCAAAGTGAAGTAGTAGCCTCGACAGGAATCGAACCTGTATCTGGAGCTTCGGAAACTCTTATACTATCCATTGTACTACGAGGCCAGTTTGATGCGCAGATCAGACAATTCGCCAATTCGCTAATTACCGAATCGGCTAATCAGCTAATCATTTAATGAGTCCATGTGCATTCGTGGCAAAGATCTTTACGGCGATGGCGAGCAAAACTACACCAAAAAATTTTCGTACGGCAATCAATCCGCCTGCGCCGAGCATTCTTTCTATAAAACTGAGGGATTTTAACACGATCAGCACGAAAAGCAGGTTCACCAGGATGCCGAAAAGGATCGTGGTCTGTGTATAATTCGCTTTCAGGGAGATAATGGTGGTCAATGTTCCGGAGCCGGCGATCAGCGGAAAGGCGATCGGAACGACAGTGGCGGCTTTTACATCCTTCTCGCTCTTGAAGAATTCAGCGCCCAGCACCATTTCCAGCCCCAGGATGAAGATCACGATGGAGCCGCCTACGGCAAAAGAGCCTACGTCCAGGCTCAGAAGGTTCAGGAACGGCTCGCCCAGGAACAGGAACAGCACCATAAGCACGCCTGAGATCAGCGTGGCCCGCACTTCGCGGATGCCGCCCAGCTTCGACTTCAGCGAGATTAGCACCGGGATGGAGCCGATGATATCGATAATGGCGAAAAGAGTGAAGCTTACGGTAAGGAGGTCCTTAATGTTGAAGTTGGTGCCCGGCATGCGGCAAAGGTAATGGCTGTCAGGTAGCGGGTAAAAGGTCGCAGAAATAAAAACCGGCTGCCGGCTGTGGTGCGCGGTAGCATTCGTCCTTCTCCGAAATGGGCGCCGGGTATTCTTTATAAACCAGGTCGCCTTTGGTATACGCAACTGGCTTTTGAAAGATCGGACCGTCAAAGACGAAGGAATGGAATTCACCGTTCTCGCCGCAGGGATCAACGGAAGAAGGAAGGTCGTTGATGAACGATTCGTCCAGCAGGCGGCCGCAAAAGCTTTTGGCCAGGTGGCTCCCGTTGATGCAGATAACAATGGCCTGGAAGCCAAGTGTAAAGAATTCTTTCAGTAATTCTCTGCTGTCCGCTTTCCAGATCGGGAAGAGGGGAGCGATCCCGGTGGGCGCCAGCTGCGTCTCCCGGTACTGCCTCAGGTCTTCCAGGAAGATGTCGCCAAAAACGGAATGCGTGAAGCCATCGGCTTTCAGCGCTTCGCAAGCATGGCGCATGGTCTGGTTATATACCTCCATGCCGGGTTGCTCGGGCAGCTCAATGGTACGCAACGGCAGTCCTGTGGCTTCGGCCTGTTGCTCCAGTAGCTTTCGGCGCACGCCGTGCATGGTAATGCGGTCCTGGGCGGCACTCATCGTGGTTACTAGGGCCTGCACCGGTACTTGTTGTTGCTGCGCGCGGTATAAAGAAAGAGCGGAGTCTTTACCTCCGCTCCAGTTCATATAAGCTTTCATGCTATTACCGATTGAACCGTGAAGGAGGAAAAAGATTGGTATTTATGTTTCAAGTGGTCCGGTACTGTAAACAGCTGTGGGTGAAACAAGGCCGCCAGCAGTTCAATACCATCCACGAGTGTGGAAGCGCTGGGCTGGGTAAACAGATCGAAGTCTACCACATATACCTGCTTATTCGCCACGGCTTGAAACTGCTTCCATTCCGGCTTCTGCGTCAGCAGGTTCAGCTCCTCCAGCGAGCGGCTGGTGGTAAAGCCGCAGGGAGCGATCACCAGCACCTCCGGATTGTACCGTACGATCTTGTCCCACGGCGTCACAATGGAATCACCGGCCGGATTGCTCAGCATATCGATGCCCCCTGCCTGTGCAATCTGAAAGGGGATCCAGTGCCCGCAGTTGTAGATCGGCTCGATCCATTCCATCAGCAGAATGCGCTTCAAAGGCATGCGATGCTGGCGCAGGGTGTCGAGTACCGTGGCGGTTCGCTCCTGCAGGGAAGCCAGGTAGCGGTAAGCTGCTGCTTCCTGCCCCATGGCAGTAGCAATGGTAACGGCCGTCTGGTACACATCGTCCAGGCTTTGGGGTGTTAACGGGATCAGTTGCGGCTGTTTATCCAGTTTGGCAACAGCCGCCGCCGTGCAGGCCGTATCGATCTGGCATACCTCGCACACGTCCTGCGTAAAGATGATATCGGGCTGAATAGCGGCCAGCACCGCTTCTTCCACATAGTACAGGCTTTTGCCCTGTGCCTTGGAAGCCGAGAAGATGCGGTCGATCTCCACGCTGCTGTAGTCCTTTCCTTCCAGCACGCAGCGCACCACTTTTTGCTTTTCAGCCAGTGCCGGTGAAGGACATTCGAATGTAACACCATACAGCAGGTGCTGAAGGCCCATGTCGTAGATCATTTGCGTTACGGCAGGAAGGAAGGAACAGACTTTCATGATCAGGCAATTACAGTTGAAGAAGAACGTCGGGTAAGGTATTCAAAGCTACCGAATAGGATCAGTCCATACACCAGGGTGCCGGTCAGAAAGCGCCATTCGAAAGGGATGGCGGCAGTCAGGCAGGCCATGAAGCCGCTCAGCGTTTGCGGCCAGGTGGTCGATCCGATCCACACGCCCAGGTCTGTCACGATCCAGTGGATCAGTACGCACACCAGCGTAGAGAGCAGGAAGCGGCCAACGGTAGGGCGCTGCAGCAACAGCCTTCCTACTATGGTCATTAAAGCAATAGCCCCATACACCCAATACCAGCCGCTATATAAGAAGCCGTTCCCATAAGCTTTGAAAACAGTCTGGTGCAGCACCACGTCGCTGATAAAAAGGGTCAGCAGGGGAAAGACAAAGCCTTTCCATTGCTGTTTGAAATAAGCACCGCCAAAAAGAGCCATCGCTCCCAGAGGAGAGAAGTTGGCTAGCGCTGAAATATCATGGTTGAAATTGAAGAGCACGCGTACCAGTCCGGTTGCCAGAATGAACAGCAGCAGGAGGGCGGTGCGGGGTTGAAAGTTTTGTGTGGTCATATTTCAGTAGTTGTGTGTTAGAGTTTAAAGCGAATGCCGCCGTTGACGGTGGTGCCCTGCACATTATAGCCATATACCTCGAAGTAGTCGGTATTGTTCGTCAGATTCTTCGCATCGACAAAAAGCGTAAGTCCGTTGTTGAACAGGCGGTATTCGGCATAGGCATTCCACAGCACATAGGCATTCAGCACCTTAGGTTCCAGGGTGTAGAAATTATCCGGATTG
>DATAHC010000225.1:0-4395 GCA_036263415.1 Flavisolibacter sp. | reverse complement strand
CTTACCGGTCTTCGGAGCTTTCCAATTCAGCGTGGTTGCATTGGAAAGGTTTCTAACTTCCACTTTCACCTCCTGCGGCATTGCCGGTGCCTTCGCCAGGTTGGAAAGCGTAGCCAGATTAACGCTTGTATTCTTACGCAGGTATTCAAAGTCCATAAATTCAACCAGGTCACCATACACCACTCCCTTTTCCGTACGGAGGTCCTGGTGCTGGTGGTTATAGTTCTCGTTCATTTCCGTAAGACGCACAGCTGCATATCCTTTTTGTACAAAAGGAGAATGATCCCCTCCCCGCAGGAAACGGTCATTCCGATACACCATTACCACTTCCAGGTTATCAACATAGCGTTCTCCTATCTCCTTGACATAGCGGGCCAGCTGGCGGGCCTTACCATCATTCTCGAGTCCCAGGTTACGGATATTCTGAAAAGACCTTCCGGTATCCAGTGTTGAAAACGATTCACTAAATACGCGCAGCCTGGTATTGTCAATAATATTCGTTTCATTACTATTATTACTACCCATGATGTCGTTATTCAGCATGGCGTCTATATTCCAGTTCTGCTTCCGGGCCTTATCTGCCAGGTAGCCGGAACCCAGCAGGCTTTGCTCCTCTCCGCTGACCGCAACGAAAATGATGGTGGCCGGGAAGCTGTGACGACTCATTACACGGGCGCATTCGATCACAGCAGCGGTGCCGCTCCCATCATCATTCGCACCCGGAGCGTCGGAGGTGCGGTTCATTACATCCGTGACCCTGCTGTCCAGATGTCCGCTGATCAGGTAAATGCGGTCATCCTGCGGGTCCGTACCTTTTAATACCGCAACGGCATTTCCCAAGCTTGTTACAGCATCCACTCTCTTACCATCAGGCTGCAGCGTTGTAGTATCCACATAGGCTGTCATTCGTCCGTTACTGGCTTTTGCAAATTCATTAAACTTCTGAACCACCCATTCCCGGGCGGCGCCTATCCCTTTCTTTTTATCCGTGGTAGTACTAAGGGTATTTCGTGTACCAAAGCTTACCAGCCTGGTAATATAGGACCTGAGACTATCGGGCGATAGCTCTTTAACCATCTGGTCGATCTCCGGATCGCGGTTAATCAGTTTTTGAGAGAAAGCGTTCAGCGAGCAGAAAATCAGCAGGAATAAGCAGCTCTTTTTCATGATGTGCAATTTGGCCTATTTATTTTGCTAATCTATTGCATCTCTTTCATCAATATCCATATTTTTCTTTCCATAGACTGCGGAGGTATTTCCGTAATTCCTCCTCCCGTGGGTTCTTTCCGGGATCATAAAAGGTTGTTCCGCTCAACTGGTCCGGAAGAAACTCCTGTTCGGTAAAGTTTCCTTCATAACTATGGGCATATTTATAGTTCTTCCCATACCCCATCCGCTTCATTAAACCGGTGGGAGCATTCCGTATGTGCAGCGGCACCGGAAGATCGCCTTCTTTGCGCACCAGGTCGAGTGCTTCTTCAATAGCCATATAGGAAGCATTGCTTTTATGGGAGGCCGCCAGGTACGTAGCACATTGCGCCAGGATGATACGGGCCTCGGGGTAACCGATCTTGTTAACGGCTTCAAAGCAGGCATTTGCCAATACAATGGCAGTAGGATTGGCGTTACTGATATCCTCACTGGCAAAGATCACCATCCGGCGGGCAATGAATTTTACATCTTCTCCTCCCTCAATCATACGCGCCAGCCAGTATATCGCCCCATTGGGGTCACTGCCCCGCATGGATTTGATGAAGGCACTGATGATATCGTAATGCTGTTCGCCGCTTTTATCATACAGTGCAATACGCTGCTGCGCGATTTTCATCACCTGCTCATCCGTGATCACGATCGGCCGCTTGCCGGATAAGGCATCTACTACCAGCTCCAGCAGGTTCAGCAGTTTCCTGGCGTCGCCACCTGATATGGTGAGCAGGGCTTCTGTCTCCTTCAGCTCGATCTTTCTGGTGCGCAGCACTTCATCCCTTTCGATCGCATGCTGCAGCAAGGCGACAAGATCCTTTTCCTCCAGTGCTTTCAAGACGTAAACCTGACAGCGGCTCAGCAAGGCGCTGTTCACTTCAAAAGAAGGGTTTTCCGTAGTAGCACCGATCAGCGTAATAATTCCCTTTTCAACAGCGCCCAGCAGTGCGTCCTGCTGTCCTTTATTGAACCGATGGATCTCATCAATAAATAGTATGGTACCGGATGTTTTCTGGGCCAGAGCTATAGATTCGCGCACTTCCTTAACACCGGCGCTAATGGCGCTTAAGGTTATGAAAGGCGCCTGAAGGGTGTGAGCGATGACATTGGCAATGGTTGTTTTACCGGTACCCGGAGGACCCCATAATATCATGGAGGGAATCTTTCCGTGCTCTATGGCTGTGCGTAGTATACTTCCCTGTCCGGTAAGATGCTGCTGCCCCACCAGATCTTCCAGTGCCTGAGGCCGCATGCGTTCCGCAAGTGGTGCTTCCGAATTCATAATTTAAGGTAAGTGAAAAAGGGAAATACCTATGGATAAATAGACATTCAACCTGATCGAGCATTAAGGAACATACTGCTTCAGGAAGGCTTCTATACGATCGAATGAATTGCTAAGGGTAGCTCCCTGCCATCCATGCCGTTCTTTTGGATAGATCACCAGCTGTTGCGGCACGCCAGCCCTTTCGAGCGCCTGCTGCAGGGTTTTCGATTGAGAGACATCCACTACATTATCGGACCCTCCGTGGAAGATAAGTGTAGGAGCAGAAGCCGTATGAACAAAGTTCACCGGACTGGATTCTTTATAGATATTCGGCTCGCCTACCGGCGTAGCGCCGCCAGTAACCATTTTCAAGGCATAGGGAACAAGGGGATGCCAGGGATGCTCGTACATAGCTACGAGATCGGTAGGACCAAAAAAATCAATGACTGCCTTTATTCTCGGAAGATTGTACTTATACGCCTGTAATAATGCCAGGTGTCCACCGGCGGAAGCACCCAGCAAAACCAGCTGATCCTGGTCGATATGGTACTCCTTTGATTTTGCTACAATAAAATCGACTGCGGTCCGGATATCAATTTCCTGGGTAGGGAAAAGGTTACCGCCATTTACGAGCCTGTAGCTGAGGTTAAAAATGGCATAGTCCGGCATGCGTTTCCGGAACGAATCGATATAGGCAGCGAACTCCATTTTACTGCCCCCGTTCCAACCGCCACCATGAATCAGGATCAAAGCCTTTGTAGAGTCGGCCGACCGGTTAGCCGGCAGGTAGACATCCATATTCTGAAGCGAATCCTTTCCATATGAAATATTGAGGAGGGTCTTTGAAGGCAGGTTCTTTTCTTCTTTTTGAACAGAAGCCGGCTGCTGACATTGGGCAAATAGGGACATAGATAATATAATAGATAAAATCTGTTTCATGAACTGACCATAACGGTCAATTCCTATGCCTTTTTCAGCAAGGATTCGTTAAGAAAGGGCCTCAAAAGGCCCTTATCTATTATTTTAAATCGAGCCTGATATTCAGCTCCTGGAATTGCTTTTCATCAATAGTAGACGGTGCGTCGAGCATCACATCGCGTCCGCTGTTGTTTTTCGGAAACGCAATAAAGTCGCGGATGCTTTCACTACCACCCAAAATAGCGCACAAGCGGTCGAAGCCAAAAGCGATGCCCCCATGCGGAGGCGCCCCATATTCAAAAGCCCCCAGGAGAAAACCGAATTTGTGAAGCGCCTCTTCGGGTCCCATACCCAGGGCCGCGAACATTTTTTCCTGAAGCTCGCGCTGGTAGATCCGAATGGACCCGCCACCGATCTCGTTGCCATTCAGGACCATATCGTAAGCGTTCGCCTTGATATTAGAATATGGATGCTTTAAATAGGCAGCGGCATCCTTTATTTCCGGGTCGTTATTGATCATAACCGCGATATGATCGGGTTTGGGTGAGGTAAAGGGGTGGTGGCGCGCTACCCAGCGATTGTCTTCTTCCGCATATTCGAAAAGCGGGAAATCCAGCACCCATAACAAGCGGAACTCGTCCTTTTTCCGAAGTCCCAACCGCTGGCCCAGTTCCAGGCGCAAGTCGCTGATCGCCTTGCGGGTTCTTTCCTCGGCACCCGCCAGGATCAGGATCAGATCTCCTGCCCTGGCCCCGGCAAATTCTGCTATGGCCCGAAGTTTTTCTTCAGGATAAAACTTATCGATACTGCTTTTATACGTACCATCCGGGTTGCATTTGATAGAAGCCAAACCCTGCATTCCGATCTGCGGACGCTTCACCCAATCCGTTAACTCATCCAACTGCTTACGCGTATATTCCGAAGCACCCGGTACGGCGATCGCCAGCACGGTTTCAGCATTATCGAAGACGCCAAAATCCGCCCCATTGATCAATTCTCCGGTGGCCTGA
>DATAHC010000224.1:0-5206 GCA_036263415.1 Flavisolibacter sp. | reverse complement strand
ATGGGGCTGCTGCTGACCCAGGTGGTGAAAGAGCCCGACTTCGACAAGCGCCAGACGCTGATCTCGCAGATGGAAGACCTGGAGCACGCCAACGACGAACTGACCCACAGCCTGTTTACCGAATTGGGAAGGAACTTCATTACGCCTTTCGACCGGGAAGACATCCACTACCTGGCTTCCGCACTCGACGATATTGCCGACTTCATCTTCGCCTCTGCCAAGAAAGTGAACTTCTACCGTGTGAATCCTAACGATATCGGTATCCACAAGCTGGCCGAGATCATCGTGCAAAGCACTAAGGAAGTGCGCGGCGCCGTGGGCGAGCTCCGTAATATGAAGAATATGCGCATGATCACCGAGTCGCTGGTGAAGATCAACAGCCTGGAGAATGAAGCGGACGATATCTTCGATATGAGTATCGAGCGCCTGTTCGCCACCGAAGCCGATGCCAAGGAAGTGATCAAGAAAAGAGAGATCTACCAGGTTATGGAAACGGCTACGGATAAATGTGAGGATGCCGCCAATGTGATCGAATCCATCATTGTAAAATACGCGTAACGATTAGCTGATTGGTTCATTAGCTGATCAGCTGACGGGAATCTTCCTGCGGCACGATCAGACTTACTTATATCTTTCTTTATGACCCTTGTAATTATCATCATCATACTGGCGCTGATCTTCGACTATATCAACGGCTTTCATGATGCGGCCAACTCTATCGCAACGATCGTTTCCACCAAGGTGCTCACGCCGTTCCAGGCAGTGATCTGGGCGGCCCTCTTCAACTTTGCCGCTTATTTCATTTTCAAGGACCACGGCGTGGCGAATACCGTAGCCAAGACCGTGAAAACGGAATATATCACCCTCTATGTGGTACTGGCCGGACTGATCGCCTCCATCATCTGGAACCTGCTTACCTGGTGGTTCGGTATTCCATCCTCCTCTTCGCATACGCTCATCGGCGGACTGGCCGGCGCTGCCATTGCCAACGGAGGCTTCGGGTCCATCAACATGGCCAGCAACCCGAACATTCTTCAGACGGCCAGCTTCATTTTTATAGCCCCGATCGTGGGCATGATCCTGGCCTTCGTGATCTCGCTCTGGTTCCTGCTGTCCTTCCGGAAAGACTTCCTGCCCAGGATCGTATCCATAGGAATGATCCTGCTGGTGATCTGGTTCCTGCGCGCCAATATCATCACCGACCGCGCCGAACTGGCGGCTAAAACACATTACGACACGTACTTCTGGCAGGTGGTCTTTTATGCCAAGAACTTCAAATGGTTCCTGCTGGCCTTCATCCTGCTCATCTTCTCCGTCTTCACCTTCTGGCTCAATACCCTCAATGCGCACAAGGCCAACGTTTGGTTCAAGCGCCTGCAGCTGATTTCCTCTGCAGCCTTCAGCATCGGCCACGGCGGTAACGACGCGCAAAAAGTTATGGGGATCATCATGGCTACCCTGGTGGCCAGCAACCCTGCCAAATACAGCCTCGATCACATGATCTGGTGGGTGCCCCTGGCCTGTTATGCGGCCATCGGCCTCGGTACCATGAGCGGTGGCTGGAAGATCGTGAAGACCATGGGTACCCGAATTACCAAGGTAACGCCATTCGAAGGCGTGGCTGCGGAAACAGCCGGCGCCATCACCTTGTTTGTAACGGAAGCCCTGAAGATACCTGTGAGCACCACGCATACCATCACCGGCTCCATCATGGGCGTAGGCGCAACCAAGCGCCTGTCGGCCGTTCGCTGGGGGGTTACCATCAACCTGCTCTGGGCCTGGATCCTCACTATTCCCATCAGCGCTCTGCTGGCAGCGGGAATTTTTTACATCGTACGCATGTTTGGATAAGATTCCCGAGTTTTGCCGGACTAAAACCAAGGAAACCTTATGCCTAAGATCTTAGTGACCGGAGGGTGCGGATATATCGGATCGCACACGATTATTGACCTCATCGAGAACGGATATGACGTGATCAGCGTCGATAATAATTCCCGCTCTTTCGGAACCGTCGTAGATGGTATTCAGAAGATCACCGGCAAATCGGTTAAGAACTATAAGGTAGACCTTTGCAATTTCGACGACACCTTCGCCATCTTCCAGGAAAATGAGGACATACAGGGTATCATCCATTTTGCCGCTTATAAAGCCGTGGGCGAATCGGTTGAGAAGCCCCTCATGTATTTCGAGAACAACCTGTATTCGCTGATCAACCTGCTGAAATGCGTGCAGGAGTTTTCCATTCCCTGGTTCGTATTCTCTTCGTCCTGTACGGTTTACGGTAATCCGGACCAGCAGGTGGTTACCGAAGAAACCCCGACCAAGCCGGCCGCCTCTCCCTACGGCTATACCAAGCAGATGGGCGAGCAGATCCTGGGCGAGTTCCAGAAGAACAGCAAGACACAGGTGATCCTGCTGCGCTATTTCAACCCGGTTGGCGCGCATCCTTCCACGATCATCGGCGAGCTGCCGGTGGGCAAGCCCCAGAACCTGGTTCCGGCCATCACGCAGACGGCTATCGGCAAAATTCCCAAGCTTACGGTTTTCGGCGACGACTATCCCACCCGCGACGGCAGCTGCGTGCGCGACTTTATCCATGTATGCGATATCGCCCATGCCCACACCCTGGCCATCCAGTACCTGGAACAGGGCCGCAATACCAGCGGTTGCGAGGTGTTCAACCTTGGCACCGGCAATGGCGTAACGGTTCTGGAAGCGATACAATCCTTTGAGAAAGTGAGCGGTGTGAAGCTGAACTACGAGATCGGTCCCCGCCGCCCGGGCGATGTTGTGGCCATTTACGCCAATAACGATAAGGCCCGCAACGTGCTGGGCTGGGATCCGCAGTACTCCCTCGACCAGATGATGGATACCGCCTGGAAGTGGGAACTGAAGCTGAAAGCCGACGAATCCCTGCACCAGAACCCGAATTTCCAGATGAACTAAGGATTCAGGGCTCCCGTCTAATATTTTTTGCAGAGTTCGGTGTCTTTAGTAGTTTTCCCCTACTTACTGGACATCATGAAAACTGCAACCAAAACCTTATTTGCAGCCCTGGGCTGCCTGATCTTCTTTTGCGCCTGTACCAAGTATGAAAAGGTGGGAAGCATCAACAAACCCGGCATCGCACTGACCTTCGACGACGGCTACGTGGACGAATGGTACCAGTTCCTGCCTCTGTTCGACTCTTTCCAGGTGAAAGCCACCTTCTATGTATGCGGCTATAAGAACCTCTCCCCGGAACAGAAGAAAAAGCTGAAGACCCTGCAGCAGCACGGTCATGAGATCGCCTTTCATTCCACGTCCCATCCCGACTTCGTAAAATACCTGCAGCGCAATAAGATTGCGAAGCTGGAAGAAGAAGAGATCCGCCAGGGTCTGCAGGATATGAATAACGACGGCATTTATCCGCAAACCTTCGCCTACCCCTACGGCAGCCATAATGAGATCCTCGATAACTGCCTGCTGCGCCGGTTCAAAAGCATCCGCGCCCTGAACGGCACCAAGAATTTCTCCAAGAGCTTTGCCCCTACCACCGACAACAGCATCCTGTATGCCATCGGCATGGACCTGTCCAGCGGCAAGACCACCGAGCAGCTGCTGAACTTTGTTTCGCTGGCCAAGCAGAACAACGACTGCCTGGTGCTGGTAGGCCATCATATCAATAACCACGATACGAAGATGGAAGTACCCTACTACCGGCTGAAAAAGATCATCAAATCAGCAGTAGAGCAGGGATTGGAGTTTTATACGGCATCCGCTATTTCCCGCAAATAGGCAGCGAAGTATTTTCTTACGTAAGGCGCTTATTCTTTTATTTTGCAGCCAAATACTTCCCATGCTCAAAAACATACAGTCGACCGGCAAGAAAGACACCAGAAGCGGATTCGGTGACGGCATCGCAGAAGCCGCCCGGAAAAACAGCAATATCGTGGCGCTGACCGCCGACCTGGCCGGCTCGCTGAAGCTGCAGCAATTCATGAAGGAATTCCCGGAACGCTTTGTGCAGGTGGGTATCGCTGAAGCCAACATGATCGGCATTGCCGCCGGTATGACCATCGGAGGAAAGATTCCCTATACAACTACTTTCGCCAACTTCTCCACCGGAAGGGTCTACGACCAGATCCGCCAGAGTGTGGCCTATAGCAATAAGAATGTAAAGATCTGCGCTTCCCACGCCGGGGTTACCCTGGGTGAGGACGGCGCCACGCACCAGATCCTCGAAGATATCGGCCTGATGAAAATGCTGCCGGGTATGACGGTGATCGTACCCTGTGATTATAACCAGACCAAGCAGGCCACCATGGCTATTGCCGACTACCAGGGACCCGTTTACCTGCGTTTCGGAAGACCCAGCTGGCCCATGTTCACCAATCCCGAAGAACCCTTCGTGATCGGTAAGGCCCAATACTTCTCCGAGGGTACCGATGTGAGCATCTTCGCCTGCGGCCATATGGTATGGAATGCTATTCAGGCGGGAGCGGCCCTGGAAGAGAAAGGCCTGAGCGTGGAGGTGATCAACATCCACACCATCAAGCCACTGGACGAAGAAGCGGTACTCAACTCCATCCGCAAAACGCGCTGCGCCGTAACCGTTGAGGAGCATAATATTATCGGCGGACTGGGTGATGCCATTGCACAAGTGGCTTCCAAACACTTCCCGATACCGATCGAATACGTTGGTACGAAAGACACCTTCGGCGAAAGCGGAACCCCCGACCAGCTGCTGAAAAAGTACGGACTGGATATCCCGGATATCATCCAGGCGGCTGAAAAGGTTTTGGGACGTAAATCAAACTAGCTCGAATGGCATTAACAGACAGAACAGACGCAGACCTATTACACCAGTTCCGGAATCCGGCTACCAAAGAGCCGGCTTTTACGTCCCTCATCAAAAAGTACCAGGAAAAGCTGTACTGGCACATCCGCCGCATGGTGGTGGACCATGACGATGCCAATGACGTATTGCAGAATGTTTTTATAAGAGTATGGAACGGCCTTGAAAATTTCAGGGAAGATTCGCAACTTTATACCTGGCTGTACCGGATCGCCACCAACGAGTCACTGACCTTCCTGGAACAGGCCAAAAAAAGAAGCGCCGTGAGCCTGAGCGATGTGGAGAGCGGACTGAGCAATAAGGTGAAGGCGGATAAGTACTTCGATTCCAACAAGCTGGAATGGAAGTTGCAGCTGGCTATTCAGCAAC
>DATAHC010000223.1:0-2314 GCA_036263415.1 Flavisolibacter sp. | reverse complement strand
GATAGTCAATTGAGAATGATCTTTGCCTGCTGTCATCCTTCCATACCGGTTGAATCGCAGCTCCCTCTGGCGTTGAAAACCTTATGCGGGTTAAGCGTGGCTGAAATTGCCAGGGCCTTTCTGAAAGATCCGGAAACCATTGCCAAGCGCATTTACCGGGCAAGAGAGAAGATCCGCACGGAAAGAATTGAATTGGAATTACCTGCTGCCTCAGGGATCACCGCTCGCCTGGATGCCGTTTTACACTGCCTGTATCTTTTATTCAATGAAGGCTATCATTCTTCGCATTCCGACCATACGATCAGGGAAGACTTGTGTGAAGAAGCTATGCGGCTGACGTATATGCTCACACAATATAAACCGACTGACCTTTCCAGGACCAACGCTTTAATGGCCTTGTTCTGTTTCCAATCTTCCAGGCTGCAAAGCCGTATCGATGATAAGGGAACGATCATTCTGTTGCAGCATCAGGACCGGTCGAAATGGTTCACGCCACTGATCCAAAAAGGAAATTATTTTTTGGAAAGGGCGGCCGTGGAAGAAACTTCCGTATATCATATCGAAGCAGCGATAGCTTATCTGCACGCCAGGGCGCCCTCTTTTGCGGAAACCAACTGGAAAGCGATTTCATCGCTTTACCAGGTATTGTATCGATACGATCCCACACCTTTTGTAGCCATGAACAGAGCCATTGCCATGGCTTATGCAGGCGATACGGAGCGCGCCCTGCTGGAATTGTACGCCATCAAAGGGCTAAAGAATTACAACCTGTATTACAGTACGCTGGCAGAAGTATATGCGCTGGGCAGGCAACAGGACAAAGCCTCAGAATATTATGAAAAAGCACTGGCCCTGACGGTTTCCAAAGCAGAAAGGGATTTATTGAAAAGCAAGTGGGAAGGGCTGAGCGGCAACGGCTGACGGATCAACTGCAGCGGTCATAAAAATAATATAGGTGGTGAAGCGCCTTTAAGCTACTATTTGCTAACTTGATGGCACTACCAAAACTATCGATATGCCTGGCGATTCGCTCTATCTGAATACCACCGCTGCCACTCAAAATACATACGATGCCATCGTTATCGGCTCCGGCATATCAGGCGGCTGGGCGGCCAAGGAATTAACGGAGAAAGGGCTTAAGGTACTGATGCTGGAAAGGGGCCGCAGATTCGAGCATATCAAAGACTACAAAACGGCTAATCTCGATCCCTGGCAAATGCCGCACGCCGGCATGGCTACGGATGAACAAAGACGGACCCATCCGGTTATTGCCCGGGGTTGGGCCTTATATGGACCGATCATGGATTACTGGGTTAAAGAACAGGACTGTCCGTACACCGAGGTGAAGCCTTTTACCTGGTGGCGCAGCTACCAGATGGGTGGCCGCTCTATTCTATGGGGTCGGCAAAGCTACCGTTGGAGTGACCTGGATTTCGAAGCAAACAGTAAAGATGGCATCGCTATAGACTGGCCCATCCGGTACAGGGACATTGCACCATGGTACGATCATGTCGAACGATTTGCTGGCATCAGCGGATCAAGGGAAGGATTGCCGCATCTGCCGGATGGACAATTCCTGCCTCCGATGGATCTGAATTGCGTAGAGAAGGTGGTAGCGGAACGACTGAAGGAAAAAATGAAACGGCACCTGATCATTGGAAGAGTAGCCAACCTCACGGCTCCTATACCGGGCCGCACGCAATGCCAGTTCCGCAACCGCTGCTGGGAGGGTTGCCCTTTTGGAGGTTATTTCAGCACCCAGTCCTCAACGCTTCCGGCAGCTGCGGCTACAGGAAATATTAAAATACGACCCGACTCGATAGTAACGAGGATCCTTTATGATAAGGACTCAAAAAAAGCCAGGGGTGTGGAAGTGCTGGATACCGTGACAAATAAAACCTATGAATTTTATGCGAAGATCATTTTCCTCAATGCTTCGGCATTCAATTCTGCCTGGGTGCTGATGAATTCGGCAACCGATATTTGGCCCGGCGGTCTGGGAAGCAGCAGCGGAGAGCTGGGACATAATATCATGGATCATCATTACAATTGCGGGGCTTCCGGCAAGGTGGAAGGGTATGAAGAGGCGTATTATGCCGGCAGGCGCGCCAATGGTTTTTATGTGGTGCGGTTCGCTAACGTGGGACAGGATAAGCGAAATTACCTGCGCGGTTTCGGCTATCAGGGAGCTGCTTCAAGAGATTCCTGGAGCCGGGATGTGGCAGAAATGAATATAGGCGGAGCCTATAAGGATGCGCTGTCAGAGCCGGGGGGCTGGTCTATCGGCATGACCGGATTTGGTGAGATCTTGCCG
>DATAHC010000222.1:0-4604 GCA_036263415.1 Flavisolibacter sp. | reverse complement strand
CTTGCTGAATTCCTTATCGCCCACTTTCATTTTAACGGTATAGTCTCCCGGCATCACCATAGGCGCTACAAAGGCACTGTAATCCAGCTTGGTACCGCCACCCGCTACCCTGGGTGGTTTCATTTTCAGATCCCAGGTAATCTTATTCACGCCTTTACGGATGGTACCCGGCAACTCTTTGATCAGCTTACCCGACGGATCGTAAATGCCCAGGGTCACATCTCCTACGCTCACCCGCTCCTTCAGGTAATATTGTATCGGAGGAATGGAAGGCGTATTGGGAGCTACCCATCCACCGGTGCCCGGAAAGCCTCCGTCGCCAAATTTACCGGTTGTTAGTACGATAGGCTGCGTATCGAACAGGTAAACGTCCTGATCGATGATCTGCCGGGTCAGAGAGCGCATGGGTGTGATATCATCAACTATCATAATGCCCCGGCCGTGAGTGGCAATGATCAGGTCATTGGTCTGCGGATGGATCTGGATATCGCGTACCATCGCATAATCAGGTATATGATTCTTCATGCGAAACCAGTTGGATCCTCCGTCAACCGTAGCGTATAAGCCTCGTTCCGTACCGGCAAAAAGAAGGTCCTTGTTTTTAGGATCCTCTTTTATTTTATGAGCGAAGCCGGTAAACTCCTTACTGCCAAACAGCTTCCAGGTCTTACCCATATCAGCAGAACGGGCTATATAAGTTTTATGATCTCCATACATATGATTGTCGAAAGTGGCATAGACTACTTTCTTATCGAAGCTTCCGGGCTCAATGCTGCTGACCCAGGTTTGCGCGGGAATACCCGCTGCTGCATAGTTCCGCGCCACATTGGTCCACGTCTTACCGCCGTCTAGCGTGTACTGCAGGTTGCCGTCATCAGTACCTACCCAGATCAGTTTTTCATCCAGTGGCGATTCGGCGATGGTGAAGATGGTGCAATGATTCTCTGCAGACGTATTGTCGGCACTGAGGCCTCCGCTGTTGTCCTGCTCCTGCTTTTTCTTATCGTTCGTTGTCAGATCAGGCGATACTTTTTGCCAGTTGCGTCCCTGGTCCGTAGAACGGTAAAGGTACTGGGCGCCTATATAGAGGTTCTTTTTATTGGCCTTGCCGGTTACCAGTGGTGTATTCCAGTTCCATCGCAGTTTCTCCTCATTCCCTGCCTGTTGTGGCTTAATATTTATCGACTTCAGCGTTCTGCTGTTTACGCGGGCGACTTCTCCGCCCTGGGCTTCCGCATAAGCGATATCAGGGTCCATCGGATCGGGTTGCACCCAGAAGCCGTCTCCCCCATATAAGGCTTTCCAGGCGGCATTGCTTACACCACCGGGTGCAGAGGAGGGAGCGACCCAGCTGCCATTATCCTGAAGGCCTCCATACACATTGTAAGGTTGTGCCTGATCGGCTGCCACGTGATAGAACTGGCCTACAGGCAGGCTTTGCACAAAGGTCCAGGTAGCCCCTCTGTCAAGGCTGATATACACACCGCCGTCCGTACCCAGGTAGAGCTGATTCGTATTATTCGGGTTGATCCACAGCGCATGCATATCACTATGCAGCCATCCGCCTTCATTATTGGCATCAGCAAAGGAATAGCCGCCATCATTGGAATAGGAGAACATATAGGCCGGCCGGTAAACCCGGTTGGAGTCTTTCGGATCAACAACGATTGTACTGAAATAAAAAGGCCTGGCCACGATGTTGGAAGTGGCGCTTTGCTGCTTCCAGGTCTCGCCGCCATTGGTAGAGATGAACAGACCTGTCTGATTAGACTCCACAATGGCCAGCAGCCGGTGCGGAGCGCTGGGTGCCAGTGTAAAGGCAATTCTTCCGAATGGTTTTTTGGGCAGGCCGTTCGTCAGCTCTTTCCAGGTCTTCCCGCCATCCGTGCTTTTATACATACCGCTGCCGTTACCCCCCGAATTAAAGGAATAAGGCATTCTTCTGAATTCCCAGGTACTGGCATATACGATATCCGGATTGGTGGGATCTACGGCTACATCCGCACAACCGGCCTTGTTACTGATGTAAAGAATTTTGGTCCATGTTTTACCGGCATCGGTGGACTTGTATAAACCGCGGTTTGTGCCATCGCTCCACAAGGGGCCCGGTGCGGCTACGTAGATGATGTCTGAGTTTTTAGGATCGATCACAATCTTGGAAATATGCTCGGTGCTGTCCAGTCCAATGCGAGTCCAGTTGTCACCGCCATCTGTACTCTTATATAATCCATCTCCGATGGAAACACTGTTACGCATATTGCTTTCTCCGGTACCCGCATAGATAACCCTGGGATTCTTCTGGTCGATGGTCAAAGCTCCGATGGATTGGGTATACTTATCAAAAATGGGTTTAAAAGAGGCGCCGGCATTAGTTGTTTTCCAGATGCCGCCCCCTGCTGTTCCCACATAAAGGGTCTTGCCATCCTGGGCAACGCCTTCAATAGCGGAAATGCGTCCGCTCATCGTACCGGGACCCAGCCAGCGGGCTTCCATTTTACCGAAGGTGGAGGAAGATATAGTGGTTTGTCCGTCAGCGATCGCTGCTGAAAGAACTGCAAAAAACAGGAATACTTTTCTCATATAATCAGTTTGGCTTGCTGTAATTAATTGGCAGGTTTAAACGTGTTTTCCTCAAGCGGAACGTTCACTTCCACTTTTTTGATCTTAATGGTCTGGCCACCATTGCTGTTATTCAGGGCCACCCAAATACCCTCGGGAAGCTTTTTATAATTACTGTAATCGGTCTTGGACTCTACCTCCTGTCCATTGGCTTTCGTTACCGTAACGGAATGGATGATAAAATAATTGGAGGGGTCGATGTAATAGGTTATCACCTTGCCCGATTTTTCTATCAGCTTCACCTTATAGCAGTCCGTTCCTTCAAAATCATCCATACCGATATATTCAACGGTATGGCCCTTGGCCTTATAGTCGAGCAAGGGTCCCTGGGCATCCAGGTTGTCCAGTCCCTCTTTCACATCTTCCGTGGTAATAGCCTCTGCCTTCTGGTGACCCTGCCAGGGATAAAAGTTCCAACCGGCGGTGTCCGTATAGATGGAATAGCCGGTCATGCCCGCAAAACTGATAGTCTGTTTATAGCCCTTACCATTGGAAGTGATCAGGGTAACATCGATCTGTGATCCGTTAAGGTCCAGGATAGCGCTCTGCTTAAGGGTGTTTATCTTTTTCCAGTTTTCTTTGCCGCCAATCGCCGCGAGATGTTTTTCAATGATCTCGTCAGCCGTTTGAGCAAGCGAGGATAGACAACAGAAGAGTGCCACAAGAGCAATACTTGCCTTTTGTAATTTCATATGCAGTTTATTTTGAGAAGATGGTTATCTAAATATATTGAATAATTTCACTATTCTTTAAATCACTTTTACACAGAAATGATGCGTGTTTCCGGGAATCTTATTGATGTACACCAAAAGAAAATATACCCCGCGGAAGTCCAGACAGAAGGACAGCGGATTCAATCCATAACCCCATTGGGGGATACGCCGGATCCATCCCTTCCTTACCTGCTTCCGGGCTTTATCGATGCCCATATCCATATTGAAAGCTCCATGCTGATACCATCGGAATTTGCCCAGCTGGCCGTAGTGCATGGCACCGTGGCTACCATCAGCGATCCGCACGAGATCGCCAATGTCTGTGGCAGCCAAGGCGTGGAATTTATGATAACGAATGGCCGGGAGGTACCCTTCAAGTTTTATTTTGGTGCTCCCAGCTGTGTACCGGCTACCGGTTTTGAAACCGCAGGTGCCACCCTCGACAGCCAGGCGGTGGAAGACCTGCTGCGGAGAGAAGAAATTGTATACCTGAGTGAGATGATGAATTTTCCCGGTGTACTGAATGGCGATCCGGAAGTGCTGGCAAAAATCTCGTCCGCTAAAAAGTTTAATAAGCCGGTGGACGGTCACGCACCGGGATTAAGAGGACCGGATGCCAAACGTTATATCGATGCGGGCATTTCTACCGACCACGAATGCTTCACGGCGGAAGAAGCGCTGGAAAAGATGGGCTATGGCATGAAAATACTCATCCGCGAAGGAAGCGCGGCTAAAAACTTCGAAGCGCTGATCGGACTGTTGAACGACTACCCGGAACAAATGATGTTCTGCAGCGACGACAAGCATCCTGACAGCCTGGTGGAAGGCCATATCAATTCCTTGTGCGCCCGGGCTGTGGCAAAAGGCGTTGATCTTTTCAATGTGCTGCAGGCAGCCTGCGTGAATCCGGTCGGTCACTATAAACTAAAAGTTGGTTTGCTGCGGCCAAACGATTTTGCTGATTTTATAATGGTTAAGGATCTCACCGGTTTTGAAGTTATACACACCTATATCGATGGGAAGATGGTTGCGTATGGAGGCAAAAGCCTGATCGATACGCAGTCGATTTCCGTAACGCCGGTCAATCAGTTTAATTGCCAACCAAAGAAGGCAGCTGATTTTCAGATACCGTTCCGGGACCAGGCTACCATTCCTGTAATAGAAGCACTGGATGGACAGCTGATCACGAATAAGCTTTTGCTTGAACCAAAAGTAGCGGATGGCCTTCTGGTAAGTGATACCCTTCACGATCTGCTAAAGATTGTAGTGGTG
>DATAHC010000221.1:0-2165 GCA_036263415.1 Flavisolibacter sp. | reverse complement strand
GTTGAAACTGATGAAGAAAGTGGCCGTTACAAACTGGTCCTTGTTCTGGCTGTTGCCCCGTTGCCGTCCTTTCACGCCGATGGGGGTTCCGGTTTCATAGCTGCGGTCCGAGAGCAGCAGGGCCGGACTGGGCGTGCCATCCGGGTTGTTCGGGAAAATGGCAGGGTCTACATAGGTTTTGCTCACATCGTCCAGGTAATCCGTATTGGTAAAGCGGTGCACTACCTCAAATCCGATATTGATCCGCTCGTTCAGGGAGTATTTTACACCTACGCCAAACGGGATGGCAAAGGCCATGGAGCCATATTGCTTACGGTCAGGGAACGAGGTATCGCCCTGTCCTTCCGTGCCCAGCGTGCGTAAAAAGTATTTCTCCCCACCCAGGTAGGCATAGGGGTCATAGTTGAAAGCGCTCACGCCGAAGGTTACGTAAGGCGTAAAGCGGAAATCCGGATCACCGGGCAGGAAGCGGTAGAAATTGAAATCACCCTGCAGCGCCAGTTCCCAGATATTGGTATTGAAGCTCAGGTTCCTGCGGTGCATGAACTCATTATGCGTATTGTAAATATCCGAATAACCCAGTTGGGCATAGTTACCCGCAATGCGAAGGGCAATGTAATTTCCGAAGTTCTTGCGGAAGAAGATGCCACCGGCCAGTTTCGGACGGTTCAGGCGTGCTCTGGTATTCAGATCTCCGAAATAATGCGCGGCTCCGATGCCGAAACCGAATTCTCCTTCCTGCACAATAGCGTTTTGCGCCAGCAGGGTCAGCGGCAGCGAAAACAGCAGAACAGCCAGTAACTTTCTCATAAATGTTTAAATAAGGTTGAGCAGTGATTACAACGCAAATTATAAAGGTTTCGTATGAACATCAATTTTTAATTGCGCTTGTCCAGTCCCCAGGAAAGCTTGTTCCGCAGGGTCTGCAGGAAATTATTTTCATTCAGCCGCACCAGGTTCAGCATGAAGTTTTCCTTCCGTACCGCCAGCAGCACATTCTTGTTCACAATTTCCCGCCGGGAGTCCAAAGCGCAGATGATATCGTCCGACCGGCTTTCTACTTCAAAGGATATGATCGTATTATCAGGGATTACAATAGGTCTTACATTCAGGTTATGGGGAGCGATGGGGGTCAGCACCAGGCTGCAGGCGTCGGGGAATACCACCGGACCGGCGCAGCTCAGCGAATAACCGGTTGATCCGGTGGGGGTTGCCAGGATCAGTCCATCTGCCCAGTACGTGTTCAGCAATTCACCGTTCAGGTAGGTGTGGATCTTGATCATGGCCGCCGTATCGCGCTTATGGATCGCAAATTCATTCAGGGCATACGGTACGTCATTGAACAGGGGAATATTGGAATCCAGGTGGATGAGGGTCCTTCTGTCAATGATATAGGAGCGGCGGCTCAGCGATTTCACGGCATCCGTCATCTCATCCCGGCCAATGCTGGCCAGGAAGCCCAGGCGGCCGAAGTTGATGCCCGCCACCGGGATGTTCTTATCCCGCACCAGGGTAACCGTATCCAGCAGGGTGCCGTCCCCTCCCAGGCTGATAATGAAATCGATCTCTTCCGTAAGGTCTTCGTGGGAAAGAAATACTTCTACCGAATCCGGCAGCTTGATGCGCTGCGCGATCTCCTGGTAAAAGGGTTGAAATACAACAGCCGTGATCTGCTCTTTCTCCAGCTCGTCAAAGAAAAGCTGAACATCCTTTTGCTGTGCTGCTTCCAATACTCTGCTATAGATGGCTACCTTCAAAATTCTGTTTTTCGGAACGATTCCCGCTTTACCGCCCCCTGTCATCCAGGGTCCATGGCCACCATAAAGCAGCAAATCTATTAGTAGTTATTGCGTGGATGTAAATATAACCCGTTTTGACCTAACTGGTTAAAGCTCCATTCGATTTTGATCACCAGGTCGGTAAGGGTAACAATATCCAGTCCGATCCCCCCGGTATAGAGCAGCTTATTGCTTAAGGTATTATTTCCCGGCTCGCGGTTATATACATAGCCGGCGTTCACAAAGGCCTTGGCATACAGGCGGAACGGGATAGCGCTTTTATGATTCAGCTTTTCGGCGATTTTCTTGGAAGGTATCTTGATCTGCCGGGTAAACAGCTGCTGCGCAAAGCTGGCCTTTACATAACCTCCTGCCACCCCGTCGATG
>DATAHC010000220.1:0-11748 GCA_036263415.1 Flavisolibacter sp. | reverse complement strand
TATCGATAATACGCTTGACGCTGCCATTGCTGAAGACGAGCAAACGGTTCGCTGCCAGGTTATGATCCGCGGAACTCAGGCAAAGGATTTTGCCGGAATCTTAAATAAGGGAAAGCACTTCGATAGCGACCATATCTTTATTTTCCGCCTGAACGAGGACAACAAGATCTGCCATATCTCGGTAGAATGGAACCATGAGGATTTCAAACGTCAGCTCGGTTCTTAAGCACTCACTCCATAAACAATCTACATGAAAACGAAGTTGTTATTTCTGACAATAGGAATCGTATGGGCATTGTCAGGCACCTGCCAGTCGGCTGAAACATGGACAGAACAAGATCGCAACTATCTGTTGCAGCATCTGATCGCCTCTCGCGATTCACTGATAGCCGAAACAAAAAACCTGACGGAGAAACAATGGAATTTTAAAGAGTCACCGGATCGGTGGTCCATCGCGCAGGTGGTAGAGCATATAGCCATATGGGAACTGCTTTACCAGCGTGAAATCAGCCTGGCCATTGCCGGTGGACTCGAAACAGCACCTCCGGCAGCACAGCCTACGGATAGCAGTGTGCTGGCCTTCCTGATGGAAGAGCATCCACATAATACAACGGAATATACCAAGCCATTTACATTTTCAGTTCCTATGGGGTTGAGTGGCAGCAATAGTTTGCTTTGGCTGTTAAAAATGCGCGAGGAATCTATTAACTTCCTACGATCAGAAGCTCAGGACCTGCGTGCATTCCGGCTAAAGCCGGGACGCAAAAATGTACATCAGACCTATATATCCACTTTCGGACATGCTGATCGCCACCTACGCCAGATCCGAAAAATAAAAGCCCACCCAAATTATCCAAAGTAACGCTATAAGATAAGTCCTTATAGGGGCAACCGGTTGACCTTGATTACACTTTCCTATAATGTAAGCCTACTACCCCGCTGGGCAACGGTGTGGCCTTCACCAGCTTAAGGTTCGTCTTGTTCTTTATACGATCATAAGCTGGAATGCCGCTGCCTAGAAAAACGGGGTTTAGCGTCAGCTGGTATTCATCAATGAGGTCAAGTTCCATCAGGGAATGCGCGAGGGTGGGACTGCCAAATATCACAAGGTCTTTTCCCGGCTGTTGCTTCAGTTTATGGATCTCTTCTGCAATATGATCATTGATCACAATGGTATTATTCCATTCAGCTGTTTTCATCGTGCTGGAAAAAACGATCTTGGTAGCACCATCTACCCAGCGTGCATGAGCCTTGTTTCGTTCGCTTTCATCCGGATCGGTGAGTACATCGGGCCAGTACCCGGCCATCAGTTCATACGTTACCCGGCCATAAACAGGCGAACCGACAGTGGCTACGATTCCATCAGCGTAGTTCTGCAGGTCACCGTCATAGGCAATCCAACCAAGGCCACGCTCCGCATCCGCGGCAAAGCCATCCAGAGAAACATGCATGAATAAAACCAGCTTTCGCATACTATTCTTTGATTTTTAGTTTCGATATAGATCCCGGCTAACCGTTGTAACAGCTTCCGGCACAATTCTGCCAGGTCATAATGCTGAAGCAGGGCAGTTGATATTCAAAGCGTTAATGTACGAATATTTAGGGTTTGCATCCGATTCTTCAGGCATCTCTTTTCCGTTGCAAAATATTTTTCAGAAGCACTACCAGGCTTCATCGCTTAGTCACGATAAAGCTTATATTCAATTACCAGAACAATGATTGAGCCCGGCAAATGGTTTCAATCTAATGGAGTCTGCCAGAACTATTTCAACCACTGCATATGAAATCCTTCTTGTCTATTATCCTCCTGCTATGGACCCTTCAGTCAAGCGCACAATCGGAGCAGGAAAAACTGGAGCAACTGCTTTTCAATCTGCCCAATGTTCAGTTCAGGCTTCAATCCGGCCCAAAGGACAAGTACCTGAAGTACCTGCTTACCATACGGCAGCCATTAGATCATGAACATCCTGAAAAAGGCACGTTCAATCAGTATGCGGTCCTCACCCATAAAGGGTTTGACCGCCCTACGGTAATGGAAACCGAAGGATACGAAGTGCACTATGGAGGAAATGAGTTGGAAGCTATGCTTGATGCTAACAACATTAATGTTGAGCATCGCTTTTTCGGCGCTTCGAGGCCTGATTCACTTCAGTGGGACTATCTGACTTTCGAACAGGTTACCGCTGACCTGCATGATATCAATCAGCTCTTCAGAACTTTGTATAAACATAAATGGGTGAGCACCGGCATCAGCCGGGGTGGACTGATGTCCATCTACTACAAATACTTTTATCCGGAAGATGTGGATCTTACCGTACCCTACGTAGCCCCTTTAACCAGGGCTGTTGAGGACAAACGCATCTACCACTTCCTCGATACCATTGGCACTGCCGAATGTCGGACCAAACTTTTCAATGTTCAGCGCTTCCTGCTGGAACATGAGAAGGAGGCAGTAGCAAAACTCCGATGGTATGCCATGGGGAAAGGGTTGACCTTTGATTATTTTGGCAGCCTTGAAAAAGCCTTCGAGTACTGGATATTGGAGTACCCCTTTTCTTTCTGGCAATTAAGCAATATGACCTGTGAGCAGATCCCTGAAAATAAGAATGTGGAGGACTACCTGGAACATACGATTAAAGTAGGAGGCATCCAGTATCTGTCTGATAAATATATCAATCAGTGGGTGGCAAATGCCTACACGGCACTGACACAAATGGGCTATTACAGTTATGATCTCACACGGTATAGAAAATACCTAAAACATATTAAAGGTGAAAATCCCACCGCCGCGTTTCTTCCACGGAACATTTCTGCCAGGCCATTTGACAGCAGCTTCAGCCAGCGGATCAGCAATTGGCTGAATGAGAACGGGAACAATATACTCTATATCTATGGCAGCAGGGATACCTGGTCAGCTTGCCGTGTACTGGTTTCCGGTAAGGTGAATTCTCAATCATTTCTGCTGCCGGGTGCCAATCATTTTGAGGCGCGTGTACGGAATATGCCTGCACCAATGAAAGCTGATTTTGC
This sequence comes from Flavisolibacter sp., assembly GCA_036263415.1. Classification (GTDB taxonomy): domain Bacteria; phylum Bacteroidota; class Bacteroidia; order Chitinophagales; family Chitinophagaceae; genus Flavisolibacter. The sequence continues at coordinate 8,718 of DATAHC010000220.1, read as the reverse complement.
GTCGTCTGTCAGAAATATGCTGGGTCTGGAACCGAGGCTGGAAGCCTTGAAATAAAAGGGATGATACGGGCTGCATACCCAGGTCCGATGCCTCTTGTTCTAAAGGGGAAAAAGAGGCTTCCGGTCATTTCCCCCTTCTTTTGGCCGGAAGCCTGATAATTAATTGAAGGATATGGTGGTATTCGTTCCGGTATGACGGTACTCAAGCTGTTGCTTATTTTTCAGGTATTTATTCTGATATCGTTTATGAATGTCTGCCGGGAGTTCCTTTCCATTCACACGAAGGGTTTGCTCATTCAACTCTACCGACGAAACAGCATCCCGGCTATCGGCAAGCTTATCGCTCACCAGGTCGTCCATAAGTGAATTCAGCAATTTTCGATCTTCTTCCGCCTGCTTACGGTCAATCTCTGCCCGGGCCCGATCTTTTACGGCCTGTTGGCGGTCCTTTTCTGCCTGTGTTCGATCACGCTCTGCCTGCTCACGATCTTTCTGGGCCTGCAACCGGTCCTTATCCGAATGCTCCCGGTCCAGTTGCGCCTGCTGGCGGTCTTTTTCTGCCTGTGCCCTGTCCTTCTCAGCCTGTAACCGATCTTTGGAAGCCTGTTCACGGTCCAGCTCCGCTTGTGCGCGATCCTTCTCTGCCTGCTGGCGATCCTTTTCTACCTGTACTAGGATCTTTTTCACCATCGCTTCATACTTCGGAAAATCAGTCTCGGGTACTTTTTCATCATCATGGAACAACTCTACGATCTTCGAATCTTGCAGGCGGATCCGGTAACGATGACCATCCTCCGTATACTGGATATACATATCACCTTTCCCATCCGTAGAGGTGCTGGTTACATTGAACCCTCCATATTTTGACGAGGTCGTGGTCTCTTTCTTTTGCTGAGCCGATCCCTGTTGCATCCATAACATCGCTCCGGTCAACAGGAGCGCATAGCCAATAAGTTTACGTTTCATTTTTTTAAGTTTTAAAGTTGATAGAATAGCAATAGAGCGTCCTTCCCGGGGCTAGCAGATCCGGTTGAGCTATTGCCTGTATACGGCAAAGGGTTGTCAGGTGCGCTGCCTGATGGTCCCTGACTGCTTCTGTTGAATAGTCTGTGGTTTGTTCCTATAATTTCCGTTTTCTTAAAGAAGAAATGCGGAACTATTGTACGATGCTCCTGGTGGTTGTAGCCTGCCGTTCTTTTTGCATCTGTAAACGGTCCTGATCCGCCTGCAGACGATCCTTCTGTGCCTGAATGCGATCACGCGCTGCGGCCTCCCGGTCTTTTATGGCCTGCTGCCGGTCTATTTCAGCCTGGATCCGGTCACGCTCCGCCTGTGCTCTGTCTTTCTCGGCCTGAAAACGGTCTTTCTGAGCCTGTATCCGATCCTTTTCCGCCTGGCTCTCAACATCCGGAAGCGTTGTGGTGACAATTGCGGAAATGGGTTGTATGAGTTTGCTTTCGGATAAGTAAGGCTCACGGTTTTCCTGATCTGGCTTTACCGCTTTCGCCACCGCAGGTACGAAACCTCTTTTTTTCACTACCCTGCTTTGTCCGGAAACAGGCGTGAGCGTAACGCTTCGCGTGGGTACCTGCAGTCGCTTGTCCGTTACTACCGGCAAAGAGTCAACGGGTTGCATAGCTGATTTGTATATAAGACCCATGCCGGTTTCAAGCTTTACCACTACTTCCGGACGCCTGCCTGCCATCCAAAGGCTCAAGGCCATTACATTCAATAACAGGAAGGCGGCCTCCCATCGGGTAAGAGTACTGTTTTTCAGAAGTACCAGCCGGGTTACCCGCAGCACTAGGTCAGATTTTTGGCCGGAGAAGCCCAATGCTGTTACCGGTTTTCTCAACAGCTGTTCTCTGCACCGGATCAGCATGTCGATATAATTCCTTTTCCCGGAAGCATGTTGCAGGGCCAGTTCATCACAGCAATGCTCGCGCTCCCTGCGAAGCTGCGAGGATACCCAAAGCAGGCCGGGATTGAAGAAAAACAACAACTCCGCTACATGTTGTAATACGTTCACGGCATAATCATGGCGTTTAATATGTGCCAGCTCATGCAGCAACACAGCTTCTGCTTCAGCCGTGGTCAGATGGTTCAGGAAACCCACAGGCACAAGGATCAGGGGTTTGAAATGACCTATCACCACAGGAACGCTCACCCGGACGGTTTGCAGCAGGGATATGGATTTTGTAAGGCCTATATCATTGGCCAGTTGTAAAACCCGTTTCTTCCATTCAGCCGATAGCTCATCGGTTCCCTGGCTACGAAGCCGGTTAATGCGTTGCAGGCTCAATGCCAAAAGCAGCGCTTTGGTCACCATTACCAGCATCCAGAAGAAAACTACTGTTGCAGCATGATCTTCCAGATAGGCTATCACCTGATGCACAACTTTAGTAAGTAAAGGAGTTGATTCTGTAGCCGAAGCATTATAGGAGGTAAGTAAATCACCAGTATCCGCTGTGTCAGATTGCAGCGCCAGCATAAAGCTCATTCCCGCACTGATCAGGAAGCCCAGAAACAAAAAAAGCAGCAACCGGTAACGCAGGGCCGGTGCACTGCTTCGGGTCATTACGATAACCAGGGCGGTCAGGATGGTCAGCACAAAGCCCAGCCACAACGAATGCAGCAGCATCCATAACAGGGCCGACAGGAATTGATGGGCGAATACACTGATCATATGGGGGTTATTTATCGTTAGTGTCCTTTAGTTTTTTAGCCAGCTCCTTCAGCAACTGAAGTTCCTTTTCAGAGGCTTTCTGATTATCCATCAGTGCCAGAACCAGCTTACTGACCGACCCTTCATACATGGAATCCAGAAATCGGCCCAGTAATAATCCCTTGGTACTGGCTTCCTCCAGCAGGGGTTTATAAATATGCTTCATATGGCTCTCATCTCGCTCCAGCAAACCTTTTTCGACCATTACCTGCATCAGCTTCAGGGTAGAGGTATATTGAACGGCCTCTTTCTGACGGTTGAGTGTATCATGAACCAGCCGCACGGTAGACGGGCCCTCGGCCCACAAAATCCGAAGGACATCCATTTCGGCTTTCGTAGGGATCGGGTCTTCCTGATGCTGTTTTTTTCCTTTCATGGTATGAAGGTACGATAAAAAACGTACGTTTATAACTTATAGTATAAAAGAATTAATAAAAGTACAGGCGGTAGCTGCACAGGCTGTGTGGCCACAGCCTACAAATCGGCTTACGAATGCAGTATTTATTGCTGATGGGAACGGGATTCGTTATCGGGATGGTACTGACGCTCTATGATAACGCAAACGCCATAGGCCAGCCAGGAGTAAGATCAGCAGGCAGGCCTCACAAACAAGCTTTTCGCCATCAAGGTAGTCAACCGGTTTATGCTTCAGATGTGGATTCAGAACAATGCCATGAAGACATATCAGCAAGGCTGTCACGTAGGAAATCAGATGGATATTTTTCCAGAGGCGAAATCCCAGGCGCTTCTTTAGGGCTTTTTGTGTGGTAAGGATCACCAGCACGATCAGATAAAGGCTGATACTCCCCATACCTACCCACAGGGGATCAAATCCGGAATGAAAGGGGATAAAGATATCGGCGGGTTGGAATTTCGTGGAGGCGTCCAGCAAGAGCAGCAGCGGATGAGCCAGGAGCAGAAAAAAGGCCGCATAGGCTGTCCAGTTATGGATGAATTGTAATCGCAGGTTACGGATAAAAGGAGGCATTTTCTTCCAAAGCGGCCATCGCTTATACCCGGTGGATAGTAGGATGCCAAGCAGAAAATTAAAGGTCAGCAGCAACAGGGCAAAAAGACCCAGGAGGGATGAAATTTCAACAACATCAAATGCCATATGCGCTAAGATAATCCTTAGCGGCTGATCCTCCTTTAGCTCACTTTGTTTCGTACACTGGCCAAGCGTTTGCGCCCGTGCAGCAACATTTTCAACGTACGTCTCCGTAGCGATATGGTCACGTTCTGCTGATGCTCATCGGCCAGGCGCCGGTATACGGATAGGATATCACGGTAGGTTAACACGCCCAGAACCTGACCCCTGTCTTCTGATCGCACCGGTAATACATCCAAATTCTCCCTTGCCATGATTTCTACGGCTGTCTTCAGGCTGTCTTCTGCTGTAAGGGCTACCGGCGGCCGCTTGATCAGCTGCCCTAGCAGCTGGTCCTCAGAATGGTGGAGGCTGTACAGACTGGAGGAGCTGATGACACCCTTGAATTGCCCCTCTTCATTGGCTACCACATAAAAATTCTGCTGGTAACTCCGGTTCTTCTGTAACCAGGTTCTTACTTCTCTTAAAGTTGCCTCATCACTTAAAACCAGCGCGTCTTCCTTCAGCACCTCCTTTACTTTGATCGTGTGCAGCCGGTCCGGCTCATAACTATGGGGTGTTACCACCCCGCGGCGCGCGATCTTTTCTGTCATGATTGTATTCTTCATCAACAGGTACGACACCAGGTAGGATGCCAGGCAGGCTGCCAGCAGAGGCAGCAGGGCATTTGCCTGATCAGTCGTTTCAATTGCAAACAGAATGGATGTCAGCAAAGCACGCGAAGCACCTGCAAAAAGGGCCGACATACCCACCAGTGCGGCAAGTGGCAAAACAATTCCGGATTGCGGGTAATAAGCCAGGATCCCCATACCCAGAAGGATGCCGGCAGCCCCTCCGATCGTCAGCAACGGGGCCAGGGTTCCTCCTGAAGTACCACTTCCCAGTGCCACCGCCCAGGACAGGAATTTCAGAAAGCAAAGACACAGCACAACCGATAAGGCGGTATGGCCGGAAAGCAGCTGGGTAATATTCTCGTAGCCTACCCCCAGTGTGCGGGGAGCAAAATAGCCAACGATACCAACTCCCAATCCGCCCAGGGCAGGCCACCACATCCAATGGATCGGCAATTGCTCAAAAGCATCTTCGATCCAGTATACGGCCTTGGTGATCAATGCAGCTGCCAGACCAAGCAACAGCCCCATACCGCTGTAAATGGCTAATGCCGTATTGGAAGGCATCGCAACAGCAGGCATCATGAATACGGGTCCGCTTTCAAAAAGCAGGTGGTGCCCGGCGGCGCCGGTAATACAGGCCAGGGCTACCGGCAAAATGGAGCGGGGAGAGAATTCGAATAGCAAAAGTTCAATGGCCAGAAATATAGCGGCGATAGGTGTGCCGAAAATAGCCGACATGCCGGCTGTAGCGCCGGAAGCCAATAGGATCTTTCGCTCATACGGACTGATGCGCAAGAGCTGACCCAGCGTAGAACCCAGCGCTCCTCCGGTGGCAATAATGGGCCCTTCCGCTCCAAACGGCCCTCCGGTACCGATGGAAATGGCAGACGATATAGGTTTCAGATAGGTAATGGAGGGCCGGATACGGCTCTCATTGGTAAGGATTTGTTCCATAGCTTCCGGAATACCATGTCCGCGTATGGCTTTGGAACCATAAAGGGCCATTAGGCCTACGGCGATTCCACCCAGTGCCGGAATGAAAATGACCCAGATCCCATAGGAGTGGCCAGCCGGCGAACTGGCCGCAAGGGACAGCTGTCCGTGAAAAAAAAGCTGCGTGAGCGCGTTGATCAGCCATACCAGGCAACGGGCTGCTCCGCTGATCAGGATGGCCACCACAATCGCCAGGCATGATATGTAGAGGAGGCGGCTCTTGTCATCACTGCGCACCGGCGCCAGGTCCTGTTGTATCAATGCGCTGTTAAGGGCTACGGAAATAGGTATGCGGTTATGGTTTTCCTGTTCTTTTACACTCATTTCAAAATCCTTTTAAACAGTTCAGGAGGGTATCGAGGTTTCTTTCAGTAGTTGCTGAAAAGTATTTCTGTCTCTGATCTGGAACGTCTTTCCGGAAAAGTTGATCCAGCCGGCAGCCACCCATTCCGAAAAAACTTTAAATACGGTTTCATAGGAAGTTCCTGCATAGGAAGCAATATCCTGGCGGGTCAGTGGCAGTCGGACAAATCCCTGTTCATCCACGCCAAAGGATTGCTCCGCTTCCAGCAAGGCCAGGAGAATGCGTCCCCTTCCATCCCGGTGGGCCAGGTCACGCATGCGCCGCTCAGCCTTCTGAAGTTCACTGGCATAGAGGTCCAGCAAACCATAGGTCAGTTGAGGATTCACTTTCAGGGAAGCCTCCAGGAAAGGAGTATCGATATAGCACACCTGGCTGTCCTCCAGTGCAGTAGCCGTGATCGGGTAAATATGAGCACTCCCGAATCCGCGGTGACCCAGAACATCGCCCGGCCCTGCAAACCGTATGATCAGCTCTTTCTCAGCACCCCATGTCTGGCTTACCTTAACGGCACCTTCATACAGGAAAAAGAGCCCTTCTACCCGGTCACCTTCCTGGAAGATGGTTCGCCCCTTACGGAAAACCTGAGTTCTTTTCTTAAGGACGATCAGCTCTTTCCATTCAATATGGCAATGCCGGCACAAAAAACACTGTTGCAGGTCGCAATCTTTGAAAGCCATAGGACAAAATTAATCAACCTTGCATAAATAATGGAATTGACACAAAAATCAATTTATAATGTAATAAAATATTTCAAAGGCAAGGTTTTTGATATAAATATTCTAAAGAATTTTATGGAATCTCCTTACCAGACCCCCTTCTCCAGAGCGGTATTGACCGGACTCTTCATCGGGATTGCTTCCTGTATACTATGCATTGCCTATAATATCTTCTTTCGCCAGTCGACGGGATTTCCTTTGAGCGATTACATCAATGTCTCTTCGCTGATTTTTGCAGTCAATCTATTATTCTTTGCGCTTGGTATCCTGTACTATGTACTCATCCGTTATATGAAAAAAGGTGAAGGGATTTATATCGCCCTGTTACTGGCAGCAACCGTCTACTTCGCGGTTAAGGCATGGACACTACACCGCTCCGGCGATCCGGTACTGAACAGCGAGTTTCATGAACTCTTCGGCCCTATGGTTCTTCTGATGGGATGCTGTGCAGCCATAGGTATTCCGTATTGCTATCACAACAGAAAATTTCAGGAGGAAGTGATCTAGATCCAGCACTCCGAAACATTTTGGTGCACCTGACAAAAATCAGGTTCAGGGTTAAGTGGCATCAGTAGTGTCGCAGCAGCATCAGAATAGCTTTGCCATATAAATAATCAAGCTATGGCTACTTCAAATATCACGTTATCCGCCACCTATGCAGACGCCTCTGATTCTGGGATACTGACCCGTTTTATGAACTGGTGTAAAGCGCAGCAGCCCAACAGGCTGTTATGGCTTGGCATTGCACTCAGCGCACACGGATGCATTCTTACTCCGCTTACCGTAATGACCGTTTTACTGGCCGGTACGCACATTTGGATGGTTGTCACCGCTCTGGTTGCAATGGGAATGGCCCTGGTTACGAACCTGGCGGCCTTGCCTACGCGGATCACGATCCCTGTTTTCTTCCTGAGCGTGCTGATGGATGTGGCACTGGTAGTAATGGCACTAGCCGAGGGCTTGCAGTTATCGAATACCTTCTAGAGCCGTAATCCTTTCAAAATATAAGTATGAATGCTTCGTTTGTGTCAGCCGGCGATGCGGTTGCCTGCATCAGATCGGGTGATCGGGTGTTCCTGCACGGAAGTGCAGCAACACCTTTGTTTTTAATTAAGGCCTTACAGGCCCGCTATAATGAGCTTCGGGAGGTAGAGCTGGTCAGCATTACTACGCTGGGTGAAGCTGAATTTGACGATCCCAAGTATGCAGGCAGTTTTTATATCAACTCACTCTTTGTTTCCGCCAATACACGGGAAGTTATTAATAGTGACCAGGGCGATTATGTTCCGGTATTTCTGAGCCAGATCCCGCAGCTTTTTCAGAAAGGCTTTCTGCCGATCGACGTGGCAATGATCCAGGTATCGCCGCCTGATGCGCATGGCTACTGCAGCCTGGGCACTTCGGTTGATATTGCACGGGCTGCTGTGGATAGCGCCCGGATCGTAATAGCGCAGGTCAATCCACGTATGCCCAGAACCCACGGCCACGGATTCGTTCACATCAGTAAGATCCATTATCTCGTAGCACACCGCAATGAACTCCCTGAGCTGGATTATTCCTTAAAGAGTGATGAAGTGACACAGCAGATTGGAAAGCACGTAGCAGCGCTGGTTGAAGATGGAGCTACTTTACAGCTGGGCATCGGAGCGATCCCGGATCAGGTCCTAAAAAATCTGACCCATCTGAAAAACCTGGGATTGCATACGGAAATGTTGTCCGACGGTGTGATCCCTCTGATCCGGAAAGGCATTATCAACAACACCTGTAAAAAACTGAACAAGGGCCGCTCGGTTACCGGATTCCTCGCCGGTACCCGTGCACTCTACGATTTTGTGGACGACAATCCGGAATTGCTGGTCATGGATATCAGCTACGTCAACGATACCAGTATCATTCGCCAGAATCCTCGTGTGGTAGCAATCAACAGTGCCATCGAAATTGATCTGACCGGCCAGGTATGCGCCGATTCCATAGGCACGTATCAATATTCCGGCATCGGCGGACAAATGGATTTCATACGCGGTGCTTCCCTATCGGAAGGCGGCAAGCCTGTAATAGCATTGCCTTCCACTACTTCCAAAGGAATTTCACGCATCACCCCTTTTCTAAAAGAAGGTGCAGGAGTGGTTACTACCAGGGGGCATGTACATTGGGTGGTTACCGAATATGGCGCCGTTAACCTGTTCGGCAAAAGCCTG
>DATAHC010000219.1:0-3552 GCA_036263415.1 Flavisolibacter sp. | reverse complement strand
GGTCTGCAGCATACCCATTGCCTTGATGGTATTGGTTTGATCCAGAGAGGCTTTGGCGATTGCTTATAATAAGAGTAGGCCCTCATATAATCGATCTCTTCCGCCCGGGTGCTGTTCGGATAGATTTCCAAAAATGTCTTGAACAGGTTTTCGGCGTTCAGGTAATCTTTCTGATAGTAGGCCGTGTAAGCATACTTATAATATACATCTTCGAATTGAGGAGTACCCCTGTAATAAGGCATGATATCCTCATATACCTGCTGGGCCAGATTGTACTTTTTCTTTGCATAGTATTGTTCGGCCATCCGGAGCTTATACTCAGGGTCCTTACTTTTCAGGACCTTGGTAATGCCCTGGCAGCTTGTAACTAAAACAACCAGAAGAAGTACTGCAGAAAATTTCATAAAGGCTTGCAAAGTTAATCAGTTTAAGCAAATATTCAGGAAATAATGGAAACGGGCTAAACCGGGCCGTTAAGATTAAGATAAATCCTCCCTTTCCATTAACTATTACTGCAGACTATTGAATAAAAGAAAAGGCCCCTTAGTAGAGGGGCCTTTTCTTTTATAGAACATGTTCTTATTTGCTCTTTCTCAGATTTGGATGAGGAGCTGGTACAGTTGTCTGACCTTGCTCATCAGATGCTGCAGCACGCAGATCGATGGTATTGCAATCGCCACCTTCCTGACCATAGTTCCAGAAGAAACGATCCTGGCTAATGCCTTCTTTCTCAACCATATAGTTGATAACGGCATTTACACGATCCCAGCTTCTCTGCTGTTCAGCTTTGCTGGAAGCGCAATAACCAGTTACTACGATGCGGCACTCAGGATTGTTGCGCAGGCGGGCAGCAACGCTGGCAAGCAGGCTCTTAGCGTCATTGCTCAGGGCAACACCATTACCGGAGAACATAACACTTGGTAAAGCACCCAGTTTGGCAGCACAATCATTCGTAGTATCTTTTGTAGCACAACCTTCTGGGCAAGGACATTTACCTACACCATCAGCATCAACAGGCTGGCAATACGTTGGAGTTACTTTTTCTTTATCACGGCAATCCGGAACACCATCACCATCACTGTCAAGGCTAACACCATGAGAGTCAACAGGGCATCCCTGTGGAGTTTGCTCCTGGTCGAACTGATCTGTGATACCATCACCGTCTGCATCAGGCAGAACTGGTTTTGGAAGGATCATCAGGCGAGGCTTGCGGATTTCCTGGTAAGCATAATCCAGCGGGTTAGTCCACCACAAAGGCTGTACGGATTTAGCACCCAGGTTGAAATTCAAACCAATAGTAGCATAGTTATAGGTATCGAAGTTCTGTGTCAGAACAGGATTTCCGGGAGTTTGCTCAGCCCAGCGCTGTCCATCTAACAGGTCATCATTCGTAAATGTGAAGCGATCTTCAATAGCCAGGTTGATGCGGTTGCTCAGTTTGAACGCAACACCACCACCTACGTGACCTACAGGTTTGAACGTTTGTCCGAACAGTTTAGGACGACGCTCGCCGTGGTTTTCGGCAGGTGTTTCGTAACTGTCATCCAGCAGATCCTTCAGGGCATCTCTTACATCTTTTCTGGTTTTGTAAGTTCCCTGAGGAATACCGGAGAAATTGTATTTAGCAGTACCATTCAGAGCGTTCACTTTTGTATCGTAGATGGTTCCGCCGATACCGACCAAAGCGTAGAAATTAACGCCTGTCTTGGATTTGTGGAAGCGAATGTTGTTCAGAGAGAACACACCTTCCAGGGCTAGATCCTGTACAGTTGTCTTATAGTTATAGTAAACCGGCTCTACACCTGGCACATAGCCATTAGCAGTCCAGGCTGGGTTCAGGTAATAATTCTGGCCTCTTAACCAGCTTAAACCTTTACCAATTCCATACATGTACTCTAAACGGAGAGAGAAAACATAACCTAACGCTTTTCTGATGTGAACACCAAAACCAGGAGAAGGAAATCTTGATGTAACGTCGCCGCTTACATTAAAAGTTCCACCCTTGATACCTACTTCCCACATGTTCCTTGGTTTAGCAGGGTAGTTGTATGTACCATTCATGAACTCAGTGTGCTGAGGCATTCTTCGTGAAGGGACAACGGATGAGTCTGCGACATCGTAACCGGTTCCGGTGGTTGTTTGTGCGAAACCGTACGATGCTAACAGGCATAATAAACCTGCCAGAAAAGAGTACTTTTTGCTTGCCATAACTATTGATTAAATTTTAAAAACAATGTCCTAATCGTTGGCAAAAATATAAATTGACGTACAATTACCAAACATTTAATTTTTATTTACAGCAATTGTCTTCAATCGTTTACGTTTTGCCGAGACCATTTCTGCAATTCTTGTACCACATCATAACATTTATAATGGAAGCAGTTGTAACTTTCCACCCATTTACGAATGCAGCTACCCGTTAATCTGATAGAAAATGAGTTGAAGGTCTTTGAAGCGAAGTTCAAGGATGCCGCCAAAAGTAATGTAGCCATGCTGGACCGCATCATGCGCTATATTGTCAAAAGAAAGGGTAAACAGCTCCGCCCCATGTTCGTTTTTCTCTCCGCCAAGCTATGCGGGGAGGTGAATGAATCGACTTACAGGGCCGCCTCTCTCGTAGAATTGTTGCACACCGCCACCCTGGTTCACGACGACGTTGTCGACGACTCCCTTGAACGTAGAGGTTTTTTCTCAGTTTATGCCCTCTGGAAGAACAAGGTATCTGTTCTGGTTGGGGATTACCTGTTAGCAAAAGGTTTGTTGCTATCTCTTGATAATGACGATTTTAAGATCCTGCAGCTCTTATCGGAAGCCGTACGCAAAATGAGCGAGGGCGAATTGCTGCAGATTGAAAAGTCGCGTTCCCTGAACCTCGACGAATCGATCTATTTCGAGATCATCCGCAATAAAACCGCATCGCTGCTGGCTTCCGCCTGCGCCGCGGGTGCCTGGTCCACTTCCGCAGATCCGGATAAAACCAGCCGGATGAAAGACTTCGGGGATAAAGTAGGTACGGCTTTCCAGATAAAGGATGACCTTTTTGATTATACCGCCCAGGATATCGGAAAACCTACGGGTAACGATATTAAGGAGAAAAAGCTGACTTTACCTCTTATATATACGCTGAACAATGTAGACCGGAAAACAAAGAAAGAGATCATCTATATAATAAAGAACGAGAATACACGGAAATCCAGTGTCAACCATATTATTGACATTGTCAAGAAAACCGGCGGTATCGATTATACGATAGCCAAAATGCAGGCGTATCAGAAAGAATCCCTGCAGATACTGCATACCTTTCCGCCCTCCCCTATCAGGGACGGGTTCGAGGATCTGGTGAATTTTGTAACGGACCGAAAATATTAAACCATGGGTGTGCAGAAACGGTGGAGTGTGCAGTCGGTGAATCATGATAAGGCAGGTGCCTTGTTCAAAGGCCTCCGGATACACCCCGTTTTGTGTTCCATCCTGGTACAGCGCGGCATTGACAGCTTTGAAGCGGCCCGCCGGTTCTTCAGGCCCCAGCTGGCCGATCTGCATGATCCCTTT
>DATAHC010000218.1:0-1947 GCA_036263415.1 Flavisolibacter sp. | reverse complement strand
CTGTAAAGAAAAACCAGCCAGGACATTGCTGATTTTTGCAGGGCTGGGGGTCGTTGCCATGTTAACCGGATTATTTTCTACCGGAAATATTGCCGTGTATGCATTTATGGCAGGCGGTCTTTGCTGTTCTATTATGTGGCCGGCTATTTTCAGTTTATCCATTGCAGGCTTAGGAAAATACACGACCCAGGGATCAGCCTTCCTGATCATGATGATCCTGGGTGGCGGCATCATTCCCCCGATGCAGGGTAAGATCGCGGATTATGTACAAAGCAAATCTGATGTTGTCGGATATGGCATTCATCAATCCTATTGGGTACCGGTTCTATGCTTTACTTACCTCGCGATATTTGCCTTTATTGTGAAAGGCATATTGAAAAGACAGGGAATTGATTATGAAAATCAGCCTACTGAAGATGAACAATTAATAGCTTCATTTCCAGAAGGCTCATTGAATCCAACTGAAAAATAAATGTTACAGTAATGCTTGATTTATCGAATGAATATGCGATCGGAATTGATATCGGCGGAACGAATACCAAATACGGTATTGTAAACCACCGGGGTGAGATCATAGAAAAAGGCGAGATCAAAACGGATGCGTATAAGGAAATTGATGATTATATAGATGCCTTGTACAATACCCTGGCACCTATCATTAAGAAGAATGTTACGGATGGAAAGATCAAGGGGATCGGTATCGGTGCGCCGAATGGGAATTATTATTCCGGCACCATAGAATATGCACCGAACCTGCATTGGAGAGGGATCATACCATTAACGAAGCTCATTACTGCCAAGTTTGGCATTCCTTCGTCGTTGACAAATGATGCCAATGCAGCTGCGGTTGGTGAAATGATGTACGGCGCCGCCCGCGGTATGCGTGATTTTATCATGATCACCCTGGGTACCGGCGTTGGTAGTGGTATCGTTGCAAACGGACAACTTATTTACGGTCATGATGGGTTTGCGGGAGAATTAGGTCACACCATTATACGGCCCGGCGGACGGAAGCACTGGTCCACTGCACTGGACGGCTCACTGGAAGCTTATTGTTCAGCAACCGGCATTGCACTAACCGCTAAAGAATTACTGGAGCAATCCAAAGAGGATAGCCTTATGCGCAGCTATGATCCTGCAAAACTGGATTCAAAGGCAGTTTATGACTGCGCCGTTCAGGGAGATGCCATGGCACAGGAAGTATATCGGTTTACCGGCCAGATATTGGGAGAGTCGCTGGCTAATTTTATCATGTTCTCCTCACCGGAAGCCATCATTCTTTTTGGTGGCGTAATCAAGGCAGGCGATCTGATCCTGAAACCTACCAGGGAACATATGGAGAAAAATTTACTCCCGATCTTTCAGAATAAAGTGAAACTGATCTTTAGTGAATTGCAGGAGGCCGATGCCGCCATCTTAGGCGCCAGTGCCCTGGTCTGGGAATTCAGGGATTGAGTTGCCGGATCATAAAAACGGCTGGTACAGCCCTCTGACCTTCCTTGTCTGAGGGCTTTATTGTTTCTTTACCATTGATCAGCAAACAGCTGCTTCCTCCCCCATCCAGGTTCAGACCTTCCACACAACCCAGTTTTTTTAATAAGTAGGCCTCCTGTTCCAGTGTTGCTCCGGAAGCTTCCGGATTACGCCCTTCTATAACCAATATGACCACCCGGTTATCCGCCGTATATCCTATAGCGGTTCTCGGGTGCTTATCCTGAATCGCTTTGCCGCTGAATTTCAATTCTTCATTATTTGTAATCTTTACCTCTCCGCCGCTTAGCAGAACTGGTCCGCCTCCAATAGCGGTCCTTACTTTCCAGTGGTGCAGACCGGAAAGGCTCATTCCCGTTCTGAATGCCAGATCCTTCATGGTTGCTACAGCATTGGAATCCCTGTAATTCCTGATGGGCTGCTGACTTGCATAAACTTTTTTACGGACAGAGTCGG
>DATAHC010000217.1:0-3973 GCA_036263415.1 Flavisolibacter sp. | reverse complement strand
TTGCCATTAATGCACGCGTTGATGCCTATTACGCGGATGGCACATCAAAAGGCCGCGCTACCGTTATCGAAGCAAAAGAAAAGGGTCGTTATAAAGTGCATTTTGACGGTTGCAGTGCCAGTCGTGATGAAGAAGTGGATTGGAGCCAGTTGAAACCGGAATCAATCATATCGGCCGCCAGTCCTGATATTACGGACCTGTTTGGCAAATGGGCGATGTTTGTTTACAGTTATCCGAATACGGTTATTCATGGAGATAATGTGTACCGGGAATATGGTACAGGCGCTAAGGCACCTCCCCTTCAGATCAATGCTGATGGCTCTTACATCTGGTATGATGAATATAATAAACCGCCTGTAAAGGGAAGGTGGTCGGCACATGCCGGCATCAGGGGCATTACTATGGGTACGGAATCTTATAACGGTATCACCCTGATGGACTCCCATGGAATTCTCTGGAAGATTCATAAAGACAGACCCGATCATATAGAAGCGCGAACGATGTGCAGTGGCCTGACCCAGGGCGGAACCAGAATCAAATAAAAAGCCCTGACACTTTCGTGTCAGGGTCTTTGTGCCCAGGAATGGATTATTTTATGATCCAGATACTCCTGCGAGGGGTTTATCCAAAAACCCTGTCCCGCTATCGCGGGCTTGGCCTTTTTATTTGTCCGCTTCTGCGAGCAAGCTCGCGCCGCTACCAAATAAAAAGCCCTGACACTTTCGTGTCAGGGTCTTTGTGCCCAGGAATGGATTCGAACCATCACACCTTGCGGCGCCGCCACCTGAAGACGGTGCGTCTACCAATTTCGCCACCTGGGCGGGGGTGCAAATATAGGAGAAACATACATTCAACGAATCACCTAAAAAGACTTTTTCCAGATCAGTTTTCCTGAGGCTGTAACCGCATAGCCGCACCAATGATCGCCAGCCCGAATAAGGACAGGATCAGGAAGGAGGTCCGGAGGCTGGTAACACCGGCTATAAAGCCAATAATGGGAGGACCGATCAGCAACCCGATCATCCCGATAGAAGAAACGGCCGCAATGGCTACAGGAGGCGGCAACAGCTTTGTTTTACTGGCGGCGCTGAAAACAAGCGGTACCCCTGGCGATACGCCCATACCCACCAGTAAAAGACCAATGGTTGCTGGAATCAGCTTGGGGAATACTACGGCCATGATCAACCCTAAGGTAGTAGCCAGCCCGCAGCAGACAATGATCCTGCGAAAGCCAAAATGCTGCGTCAGCCAATCGGTAATAAACCGGATGAAGGTCATGGAGATCATAAAGGCCGTATACCCGATCCCTATATAAGCCGGTTGGGCAAACACCACTTTTCTGAAATAAACACCGCTCCAGTCGAACATGGCTCCCTGGCAGATCATGGAACAAAAGGCGATCATGCCCAATCCCCAGAACGCCCGGTCTGGCCTGGTGAAGAAAGGACGCTTTTCCTGCGGCTTCAATTCTTCCTCCAGCAGGTAAACAGAACAGATCAGAAAGCTGATAAAGGCTATGGAAGCGACCAGTAAAAAATGATACGATACCGGAAAGGCCCTGCCCATGAACCAGGTGCCCAGGAATGCCGCCGCCAGTCCGGCAATACTCCACATGCCATGAAAAGAGCTGATGATGGTACGCTGGTAAAGCTTTTCCAGGGCGAGGGCCTGCGTATTGACGGCAATATTCATCATATTCCCTGCCGATCCAAACAGAAAAAGGCAAAGGGCCAGTTGCCAGGTAGCGGCGGCATAACCAATGCCTGTCAGCAATACAGCGTATATAAGGGAAGCTGCAATCACTACTTTGCGGCTGCCGATCCGGGAAGTTACATAGCCGGAAAAAGGCAGAGTAAGAAAGGAACCCACCGGCATCACGAGTAAAATGGCACCCAGTTCCGTTTCCGTAAGGTTCAACGCCACCTGAATATTCGGTATCCGGGAGGCCCAGGTAGCGAAAATGAAACCATAGAAAAAGAAGAATAAGCTGATCCGCACGCGCCTTGCCTTCAGCGACCGCTCCTGTAATGCCATAGCCTGCAAATATCCCGGTATAATACAGACTGCAAAAGAAATCTTCCGGGAAAAACCTGATCTGCAACTTAACTTTAAGTACCGCTGTACTTTCAAACACCTTAGCAGTATGAAGCATCCTGATCACTTTCAAGGCCGTAGGGCTTTTCTTTCGAATACACTCAAAATTGCCGGTGGCTATACCTTTCTGACTCATTTGCCCTTAAAAGCCCAGGCTTTTTCTCCTGTTAGCTATACCGTGCAGGATGTTATTGACCTGGTGTTGAAAGAAGGCCGGCTGGACCCCCTGAATGACACGGTCGATACCTTAAAATCCGGCAAGGGCAATCAGAAGGTAACAGGTATCATAACAACAATGTTTACCACCCTGCCGGTTATGGAAGCGGCTATTAAGCAGGGCGCTAATTTCATCATCGCCCATGAACCTACCTTTTATAACCACAAGGATGAACTGGATTGGGTAGCCGATAATAAAGTGGCCCTCCGGAAAAAAGAATTCCTGGAAAAACAGGGCATTGCGGTCTGGCGCTTCCACGATTACTGTCACAGAATGAAACCGGATATGATCAGTCACGGTGTAGCAAAAGAAGCGGGCTGGCTGGACTACCAGGCGGAAGACCAGATCAGCTTCCAGATTCCTGCTATGCACCTGGATCAGATAGCCCGACACCTTAAAGCACGATTACAGATTCAGCAGCTCCGGGTTATAGGCGATATGAAACAACGATGTTCTGCCCTTGCCATTCTTCCGGGTGCATGGGGTGGGCAACGTCATGTGGAGACCGTAGAAAAACGGGATCCGGATGTACTGATCGTTGGCGAGCTGTCCGAATGGGAGACAGCTGAATATATAAGGGACCGGAGAGCGCAGGGCAAAAAAACAGCCCTGATTGTATTAGGCCATGCGGTAAGCGAAGAGCCGGGCATGAAGTATTTTGCGGAATGGCTCCGTCCGAAATTACCGGGCGTTATGGTCCGGCACCAGCCCAGCGGCAGTCCCTTTACCTGGATCTGATCCACTCTCATTCCGTCCGCAAACTTTTGACCGGATTTCGACGCGCTACGCGTATGGTATTGACACTTATGGTAAGCATCGCTACTGCCAGGGCAGACATGGCCACCAGTACAAACATCCACCACTCCAGACTGATACGGTAGGCAAAACCCTCCAGCCATTTATGCATCAATAGCCAGGAAAGCGGTGTGGCGATCAATATGGAAATCAATACCAGTGACAGAAAGCTTTTGGATAGCAGCATGGCAATATTGCGCGCACTTGCCCCCAGCACTTTCCGCACGCCGATCTCTTTGGTTCGCTGGCGGGTTACCAACAGAACCATGGCCAGCAGACCAGTACAGGACAGCAGGATGGCAATCAGGGAGGCAATGCTGAACAGAAGGGACATCGCCTGTTCCTGCTTGTACCAGTTGCTGATGTTTTCATCTACAAAAGTGCCCCGGAATTCCACACCCGGCTGCAACACCGCCATCTCCTTTTTTACGAGCTCCATAGCGGACAGCAGCTGCTGGGGAGCTACCCTGATCAGGCAATATCGCAACCCCTCCTTATTGTTCATCAGTAAGGTCAGTGGTTCCACTTTTTCGTGCATGGAATACAAATGAAAGTCGGCAAAGATGCCCACCACGTGCCAAGGGCGAGCATTGCTGTCAACCATCAGGTTTCTGCCGATCAGGTCCTTTTCACCGTATTGCGCGGCAGCACTTTCAGATAACAGAACATTATCTGCCGTATCCGTTCCGAAAGACTTATCGAAGTCTCTTCCCTCTTTCAGCGGGATGCCCAGCGTTTTCAGATAATCATAATCCACATAGGATAGGTTGGAACTGATCGGTTTGGAACCGTAGTCGAACGTAACGTGGCTTCGTGTGGTTCCGCCATCCTTTCCCCTGCCCAGGTTCACATTACTCCCGGTTACAG
>DATAHC010000216.1:0-2075 GCA_036263415.1 Flavisolibacter sp. | reverse complement strand
GGTCCTGTCATTTCTTGCCACGCTTGACCTGCCTGTTCCCGTTAAAACGCGATCATAATTATTGTTAAAGTAATTTACGAATGCTGAGGACCTCGTATAACCTGTGTACCGATAGTTATTCGCATAACTGGTCACGTAGGTATTGGTATTGGCAAGAGCTGCCCTCAGTGTAAATTCCAGGGATTTGATCGGCTTATAGGAGAGCTTCACATTTCCATTGAAGTAATTATTGCGTGTATCATTTCTGCTATTGTCAAGTAACCACCACGGATTATCTACATAATCATTAAAATAACCACTTAAGTCGCCAAATTTATTGTTTCGCCAGTCCCTGTACTGGTCAATAGGAGCCCAGCTGGCTGAATTGAGGCTCCAGAAATAAAAATCAGTGGCCGTTCTATTAGCATGATCCCAGGTATAGTTGGCATCAAAAGAAAGATTGAACTTTCCATACATTTTGTTGGAATTGATACGGAAAGAGTTCCTGTTGAACCGGTCACCTTCTACAATTCCCTTGGAGCTCAGGTTCTGAAAGGAAACATAAAAGTTTCCCGTAGCATCACCGGCTCTATAGGAGACATCCGATTGACCCGTATACCCCGTAGCCCAATATTTCCTTCTGACATTTTCTATATCGGAGTAAGGAACCAGCTGGACGCTTCCATCCTGCAATTGTCTTCCAAGCGGGCGGATGGAACCATCATAACGTGGACCATACTGTTGATTTTCGGCCGGATGAAAATCTTCATCGATGGATGAGCCGTATGCAGAACCTGACCCGAAGGAATGCTGTGTTTTCGGCAGATAGGCCAGTTGCTCATAGTTACTGGAATGAGTGATAGTGATCTGAGGTTTCTGGCTTCCCTTCTTGGTGGTAATCACCAGGGCACCGTTTACACCTTCCGGACCGAATAAGGTCGCGGCCTGTCCTCCTTTGAGCACATCGATACGATCAACGTCATTGGGGTTTAAATAATTGATGGTATTGGCCGGAACGGGAACCCCGTCCAGAACAATCAAGGCTGTATTATCACCCGTCAGGGAACGCAGTCCTCTTAATACAATTCGGGGCGTTGCGTTCACAGCAGCGGATGTATTGGATATAGTCAGTCCTGAAACTTTTCCGGATAAGGATTGAGCCAGGTTCGCAGACCGTCCGGCTGTAATCTGTTCGGGAGAAACCCGCGTAGTGGAATAGCCTAT
Organism: Flavisolibacter sp.; assembly: GCA_036263415.1. Lineage (GTDB taxonomy): Bacteria > Bacteroidota > Bacteroidia > Chitinophagales > Chitinophagaceae > Flavisolibacter. The sequence goes on along the minus strand of DATAHC010000216.1, from coordinate 872 downwards.
CGATTCGGATTTTCTTCTGATACCCAGTGCGGTAACCACTACTTCCTGCAGGTTTTGATTGGCTGTAAGGATAATAGTTTGAAACCCATCACTGACTTCCACTTCTCTTTCCGTAAATCCGGAAGATGAGATAATCAGTTTCGAACTATTGATCTTAATACTGAACATACCATTGCCATCGGCAACAGTGGTGGTGGAACGACCTGCTTCCCTGATCGTTGCCAAAGGGATTGGATTCCCCTTCTCATCCCTGACAACACCCGTTACCGTCCGGGCTTGTCCATAAGCCAATGCGCAAAAGAGCATCAGCACTGAAAACAGTGAAACAATTTTTCTCATGTCAACATTTTTGTTTTTAATAATGAATCTGCCGATGGTCCAGAACCAGCAGATTTTGCATAGAATGAGCAGGAAAGACAGTGGTCAGTTCAAAGATGCTGCAAAAATAAGAATATTTTTAACATAAATATTACTTTTTGGTATAGTACACGACAAATCCGATTAAAATAAGCAGAATAGGCAGGTATTCATTTTAGAAATTATAGGCCATCTGAAACCGGATATCGGTTTTATGATGGCCCGGTAACTGATCCGGACCGGAGCCCGGCCTTGTTCCATCTGTATAAAGTGTGCCGGACCATCGCAGCCAGCAGGCTACCTGTTTGGAGAATTTGTACGTAAGATTGATATAGGATCGCGCACCTGTTTCATAAAAGGCCGGTGTAGAATAACTATACAGAAGATCGTTCTCATACGCATAGATCCGGGAATCATAGCCGCCCGTTTCAAAGTACTGCAGCCGCATCGATGCATTTAATTTTCCACTTTTATAGTGGCCTTCCACATAAGCCAGAAAACCCTCCTGCTCATCG
>DATAHC010000215.1:0-3082 GCA_036263415.1 Flavisolibacter sp. | reverse complement strand
CATTCCGCCGGCGTAATTGAGCAGTTTGTCATTTTGCTCATTAATCAGCTGCACCTGACGTTCTGTTGAAAGGCCCCATTTCGAGTCGATCCAATGGCTGAGGGAAGTCAGGTGGTTTTGAACATTTTGCTTGATCTGGGGAAAATCACTGATCAGATTTGCGATCTGTGACGAAAAAAACCAAACTAGTAATCCTATTATGATCACCAGAAAAAGGATGGATAAAAATATAGCCAGGCCTTCCGGTATTTTCTTTCTTCTCAACAACCTGTATACCGGCAGCAGCATGATAGCCAGAAAAAAGGCCATTACGATAGGGGTGATTACATCTTTACCTACGATTATGATCATACCTAAGAAATAAAGCCCCATGAGTTCTATGGCTCTTCGTACAGTTAGTGGTAAAGCAGGCATAATTCGGCAATTTAAAGAGCAAACTACAATAAAACCGGGCCAGCTTCAGGAATCGGAAGCATATTTCAACAACAACGATCGCAGGGTTTAAAACCTGTTAGCCGGACAATCCCATGCGGCTTTGGCTGTGAAGGTGTATATCATACCCAATGAGAATTTATAATAATGATCTTTAAGATCTGGGTTTACGGATTGACTGAATCCATCCAGATAATCCGTATTCATGAACCGGTATGCCGCCTCGCCGGATACAGATAAACGGCTCGATAGCGGATAGCGAATCCCTAATCCTACAGGTAGGATCGGAATGCGGCGCGGCAATGAGTGGCTGATATCTGTTTCCAGCCCTTCCAGCAAATGGGTCTCGGTGGAGAAGAATTCCCTGTTCAGACGGCTGTAATCCCGGGAAATACGTACAAAGGAAATTCCGGCGCCTGCAAACACGTAGGGCTGGAGCTTTATATTTCTGACCGGCTGGTAAACCAGTGAAGCGGTGATTTCATTTGTTTTGGCATCAAAAGCAAAATTTCTTTGCTGGCGCCATTCAGGATGCGAATACAGGGATTCATCACCATGTAAGCTGCCCCGGCTGAAATCAATCCGGACGGCAACCGTTTTTGTAAGAGGCTTGCTACCCTGAAATCCCAGTACGAAGCGCGGCGTTTTGAAAGAGCCTACTGCTGATGGGGTCAAATCACCCTGATAAACGAGTATTCCGCCATTAACCCCTATCTCAAATAACGGTGTTCTTGTTTGTGCGGAGGAAGAAAGGAAGAAGAACAGACTAAATGAAAGGATTGATGAATGAATAATAGTGCCCATGATTTAAATATTGATGGTTCAAAAGCATGTCGACCAGCGTTAAAAAAGAGACCCGTTACACGAGTAAAATTTAAATCATGTTTTATTTGGCAGTTGCTTTAAAAACGATAGGAGAAGCAGAATATTGTTGGATGGTTTTTGACTACACAAGGTAAAATGGCTGCTTCATCAGTCAATAAATTATGATAGCCTTCTATGCCCAAAGTAATTTTTACGATTTGATGTTGATTTTACTGTAAATGCAATAAGTAGTTCTACCTGTTCTTTGAAAAAAAAGCCCGGATCAATCTTCAGAAAAATTCATTAAGAAAAAAATTCATCTATCTTAGTTTTCCAATATCCTAAAAGACCAAACTCCAATCCTATGAATGCTTTGGCCCAACACCATCGCCGTTCTTTTGCTATTCTTATTGGCTTGTTTATTCAGGCTGTGGCATTCGGTCAGCTTAAGGCCGGATTTACCAGCAGCACTACTGCTGGGTGTGCACCGCTTTTAATAAATTTTACAGACCAGTCCACCGGAAGTCCTGCGCAATGGAAGTGGGATCTGGGTAATGGGGTCATCTCCAACCTTAAAGACCCTTCAGCTACCTATTTCAATCCGGGAAGCTATTCCATAAAGCTTATCGTGAAAAATACGGGTGGCATAGATTCCGTCATTAAGGAACAATGGATAACGGTTTATCCGAATCCGATCGTGCGGTTTACTGCAGATGACAGTACAGGATGTTTGCCCTTCCCTGTTCAATTCAGCAATCAATCGACTACCTCCAAGGGAACGATTGACAGCTGGACCTGGGACTTTGGTGATGGTACTACGTCCATGCTGGAACAGCCGAAACACATTTACAGTAACGCAGGAGCCTATAATGTCACGTTAAAAGCAATCAATAATTTCGGATGCGTCGGAAGCGCAGCAAAACTATCCTATATCAAAACATTTGATGGTGTAAAAGCCTCTTTTCAACATTCATTGAATAATCCCTGTCAGGTCCCGGCTGCTGTTTCCTTCAACAACATGACTACAGGCCATTCGGGACTGACTTACCTCTGGAATTTCGGCGATGGTAATACCTCCGAAGAGGCGAACCCTGTTCACATATATACGAAAAAAGGATTCTATACAGTGAAGCTCGTTGCGGTCAGTCCTCAGGGATGCCGGGATACGCTGATCATGGAAAACGAAATTGCCATAGGTTCTACTCAGACTATCATTGATGTTCCCTCAGTGGTATGTGCGAATAAATTTTTTCAGCTGCAGGATAAAACCAATGCCAACCCTACTTCTGTTACCTGGAATTTTGGAGATGGAAGTTTCTCAACGGAACTCCATCCGATTAAAAAATATACCGGAGAAGGTACCTATACCATCAAAGTTGTTAACGATTATAATGGATGTTTGGATTCTGCCAGTATAACTATTGATGTTCGTAAATTACCCAGGCCTGGTTTTTCAGTTGTAAATGCTGTATCCTGTAAGGCCCCTTTTACAGTGTCTTTCAATAACGAATCAACTGACAGCAAAACCTATCTGTGGAATTTCGGAGATGGAAGCACATCAACAGAGAAGCAACCCCAGCATCTTTATAAGGATACCGGCCGCTTTGACGTTACGTTGATTGTATTCAACGAAAATGGCTGCAGTGATACGCTGATCAAAACGGGCCTGATAAGTATCAGAAAACCTGAAATAGCGATAAAGGGACTTCCCGCCGGAGGTTGCGTTCCCGTATCCATACAACCTGTGGCTACCATAATGGCAAATGAGCCGGTAACGGGGTATTTCTGGAAATTTGGCGATGGAAGCACCAGTACATCATTCATCCCTGTACATAGCTATGTTAAG
>DATAHC010000214.1:0-1849 GCA_036263415.1 Flavisolibacter sp. | reverse complement strand
CTCGATCACGCCCGTGTCGTCTTTGAGATACGCGATCAGCCTTTTAGCGCTCTTTTCACCGGTCACTTCATAGTACCAGAGCTTTCCCTGAACCTGGGCGAATTCCACACCGGCATTCAGGTCTATCACCTTTGTACTGCGCGTTTTGTCCATATGCCGGTAGGGGAAATAATGAAGCAGGTCGGCATAGGTAAATAACCCCAGCTCTTTTTTTAAAAGATCGGCCCGCTGAGGTCCTACCCCTTTCAGGTACTCTATAGGTTGCGATAGAAGGTGATGGTAAATAGAAAAACTTTACAACAAAAATAGCTGATGCGTTATTGCTGCTGCAAAAAAATGACGGTATCCACCATTGCCCGGGTAAGATTAAATGCCTATTTTACTGCCTGGAAAAACCAATATGCATCATATCCTTCTCCAGATACGGCTGAATGTGGCGGATTTCAAAAATGGGATTTCAGCTTTTGTAACAGCTTTTGTGGTGGCCATGATCATTATGCCGTTTCTGATTAAGCTCATCAACCGTTTTAAGCTATTTGACGTGCCGGATCTCCGGAAAGAGCACCTTACTCCCATACCCACTATGGGAGGGATTGCCTCTTGTATAGGAATGGCTGTCTCCTGCATCCTCTGGTTCCGTTTCCATGACGACCGGTTTATCATTTCATTTTTCTTTTCCGTATGCGTTCTGTTCATCGTGGGCATGATGGATGATCTCCGGAATATCTCTGCACGCTATAAGCTGGTGATCCAGATCGCTGTTTCCCTGCTCATTGCCTTCAGTGGTGTGCGGCTTACTAGTCTGCATGGCCTCCTCGGGATTCAGGAACTTCCCATAACAGCCCAGTTTACACTGACGGTACTGGCTATTACAGGCATCACCAATGCATTTAATCTCATTGATGGAATTGATGGCCTGGCAGGTGGATTAGGTTTCATGAGTTTACTGATATTAGGATTGTTCCTGACCATTGGAAAAGATGTCTCGGCAGTAATTGCCTTTGCCCTGGCGGGGGGACTACTGGGATTTCTATATTATAATTTCAATCCGGCGAGGATTTTCATGGGCGATACCGGCTCACTGGTATTGGGATTTGTTGTGGCTGTACTCTGTATAAAATTATTGCAGTTCAATGAGCTGGATGGCGTGTATAATATGCCCCATGCACCGGTGTTTGCCTTGAGTATAGTAGGAATACCCGTCTTCGATACACTTCGCGTATTTTCTATCAGGATCTGGCAGGGCAAATCGCCCTTTGCTCCGGATAAAAACCATATTCACCATTTACTGACGAATAATGGCTGGAGTCATAGCTTTTCAGCAAAGCTGATTTGCCTGGTTCATGCCTTTATATTATGCCTTGGCTTTTTTATCAAGGACCTCCCGCAGCTGGCGGCTCTTGCCATTCTTTTGATGGTCATGTTGGTTATGGTAGTCCTGTTCAAAAGGCTTAAAGTTCCACAGGGTAAAAAGGTGGTTACAACCCCCGGTTAGTGAAAAGGCTTGTAAAAAGCTTTGTGCGCGAGTTGCAGCATCGGCTTATCACCGGAAGTATCTCCATAGGCATGGATCTCTTCATAATCGTTCAGATTGAATTGACTCCGGATACGACTGACCTTTTCTTCACCATGGCAATTCTTACCGGTAAGGATGCCGGTTATCTTACCGTCTCGCTCTTCCAGCCGGCTGCCCATTAACTGAATTTGCTGGGAAGCCGCCCAGTAACGGATCCAGTTTTCAGGAGATGCGGATACAATGACGATCGTATATCCGGCCGCTTTTAATTTATGAATTTACTCAAGGGCCAGAGGACGGATCAGAGCCGGCCAATTAGTATAGGAAAAGCAT
>DATAHC010000213.1:0-3079 GCA_036263415.1 Flavisolibacter sp. | reverse complement strand
GACCACCAGGGCCCTGCGCGCAATGCCGGCTTTGAAAAAAGCATCGGCATGGATTAGTCCCTGCAGCCATCCTGGGCATCCGAACAAAAGGTCATAGGCTACGCAGGAAGGGTTGTTAATCTTAAGGTTGTGCTTGACCCGGCTGGCCAGGGAAGGCACCGCATCGGTTTGTATGGTGTTGGAAATGACATTCCCGAAATTGTGAGCCAGAATGATCTGGTCGATCGTTTCGGGATCGATGCCACTGTTTTGAAGGGCCTCCGCTGCCGCAATGGTAGCGATGTCGGAGGTGGTAAGATTGGCGGAAGCGTACCGTCTTTCCTGAATACCGGTGATCTGTCTGAATTTGTCTGCCACTACCGGGGCCGGCGTTTCAATGCGGGTATGATCTTCCGTATAGAACTGATGTTCGGCAAAATCGGTATTGCTGATGGTTTCTGTGGGTATATAGCTGCCGGTTCCGGTAATTACAGTTTTCAATAGTTTGAAGTTTTGTTCAATAAAATTGCCTTTTTCAGTAGCGCAAAGGTAGATCAAACCTCAATTTTTTCTTTTCATAAATCGCTACCCCTATCGGTTGGCAAACCTTAGGATGTAATTGTATTCACTTAATAAGTTATATGTTGTCAGGGTAGGCAGTTGCGATCTGGTACCTGAATCAAACCTGTGATTGATAACCTATTGAAAATGATAGGTGAAAAAGCTTAGCTGTTCATCAGTCCGCTAAAAATTAGCGGGGATTGGCATAAATTGTTGCATCTTTACACCTGTTTGCAGGAACTATCACCTGTAGCACCTTAAAGATCTTTATGCATTCAAACGTTTGGGCCAAATACCTGCCTATTATCAGGATCCTTCTGAAAAAAGCCATTACATCAGAGCAACAGTTGAATTTGAATATTCCGGACTTTGAAAGGGTAGGGCTTACAAGAAAGACGGGGTATAAATTCCTGATCCGGTTCAAATCGGCCAAGGTGGATAATGTAATCATCGATTCTCCGGTAGCTTCCAGCCTGGCCAGTTCTCTTCTGGAAGATCAGTCGATCAAGGCGATCCTGCTCCAGGAGGACTTCAGCATCAGCATGAATGCCAAGTTTCAGATGACCATTACGCACATTCCCGGTGAAGTGCACGAAACGGAAGCTTCCAGTTCCCAATCATCCATCTGATTCCACTGTCCCTGTTAATTTTTCAATTCGTGTAAGCTGCTTTACGCATGGGGGGATATTGTCGCTCCAGACAATATCAGCCGGAGTACTTTTATGCAAATTCCGGATACATGCGTGATCATCCTTTGGATTATTGTCAGTACTTTCTGAAATCGCTTACGGATTACCGGGAATTTCTTACCGGATATGAAGAACCACCCTTTCGGCGCAGCTGGCAGAATTTTCTTACCCGAATCGTACTGTTATGTTGCTAAGCGCTACTTCAGCAACTGCCTGGCCTTTATGGCGTCTCTTTTTGTTTCGTTTGCTAATGATTTACCAGTTACTGTTCCTGGCTCCGTTGGAATGGCATCATTCTGTTCCCATTCTGGATCAAACGGCGGCAATATATAGTTCAGGTATCACCAAAACCGTAACTAGTATCGACAGATTGGTGTTCCGGTTTAAGGGCGAATGGGTTCCCGTCGGCAGTACCGGCGACACTTCATTTGCCTGGGCGCAGTTACGGGTCTTTCTGCTTTTGTCGGTAACCGGTGCCCTTGTATGGACCCTATTCTCCCGAAACAAAAACCGGCCGGTTTGGTGGATGTACTGGGCCAGCCTGTTCGGCCGGTATTACCTGGCCTTATGCTGTATCGGTTATGCCTTAATAAAGATGGCCTGCCTTCAGATGCCTTTTCCCAGTCTGAGCCAGATGGCTACACCCCTCGGTGATTTTTCCTCCATGCGGTTATTATGGGTATTCATAGGCGCTTCGCCGCCATACCAGGTCTTCCTGGGTTGTATGGAATTGCTTGCCGCAATTTTATTATTCAACAGGAAGACGGTGACGTCGGGGCTATTGCTGGCTTTCACGCTCTTTGCCAATATAAGCCTGCTGAACCTGGCCTACGACGTCGGGGTTAAGATCTTTTCACTGCACCTGCTGGCCATCTGCCTCTTACTATTGGGGCGCGATCATAAACGACTGGCAGCCTTCCTGATCCTGAACAAGCCTGCCGGCATTTCGAAGGCGTATGAATTCCCGGAACCGGCTGCTTTCCCAAATACATTCAGAAAGTATATAAAGATTTTCCTCATTCTGTTAGCGTTCCTGCAACCCGTTCTGGAATACCGTGAGCTGTTTCTGCGAAACCGGAGAAGGACGGATGCTTCCATTTTTGGGAAAGCACGCTATGAGGTGGAGTCGTTCACCATATATGGCCCGGATAAGGTGGCAATCGACAAAGAAGCATGGAAGGACATCATCTTTGACGATGCCACCTCTGGAAGCGTGTCCGCAGCAGATACTGCTTTTACCAGTCAATATGGTCGTGGGTATTTCAGCTTTGAAGCTGATAGTAGTAAAAAAATACTGACATTACGTGGCTTCAGGAAGGATGCCTCCGTCTTGTATTCCTTTCAGTATCAAAAGGCCGATTCCGCCCGGTATCGGTTACAGCAAATCAATGGCAGGGATACGCTGGTTATTATGATCCGAAGGGACCCGCATCACTATTCGTTGAATCAAAAAAGCTTCCATTGGATGATGGAAGCTGTGAAATGATTGGTATAGCTGGTAAGGTATTACGCCTTTTCAGGATAGTAGCTGTAACGCGTATGAAGCGCCATGCGGAAACCTTTTCCTTTTCCGGAAGTTTGCACCATGGTACCCTGTCGTTCCATGGGTAAGCTATTCCGGTAGGTATACGTATAGCGAATGGTATAATCGTTCTCCGCTCCGTCAATGCTAACCAGGCCTGGATTATTTACCTGGAAGCGGATCCCGGGCAAATACAGCACATCTTCGAAGAAGGTCTTGAATACATAAAACCCATCGACATTGGTTCCTTTATCGTAATTGGAAAAGCTCAGCGTCCGGGAGGGGGTCAGCTTACCGGAAGCCTCTCCAGTAATCCCTGAAGGAGGCC
>DATAHC010000212.1:0-5489 GCA_036263415.1 Flavisolibacter sp. | reverse complement strand
TACATCTTTCTGAAAAAGATCACGTCCGTGATATATTGTATTGATATGTTCATCCACGGGCTTGGAAAAGAGTTGCTGAAAGGCATCCGGGTAAAAACGAACGCCGAATAACTGTAATTCTTTCTGCACGGTAAGATGGCGTGGAATAGAATGGGGTGTCAGCAGGTAATGAGGCATGGATTGATAGGCTTCCAGTCCTCCCTTTAGCTGAAATACCCATTCAGCATGACAGTCTGCGGCGCCCCAGTATACTTTAGGTACTGCCTCATTGGCTTCGCGCTCAATCGTCCAGAATGTTTTAACGATTCTGCGTAAGGACAAAGGAGGAGGAATAAGCCGGGTAAGCATTAAGATAAATGATGGGATTACAACTCTAATGTAAGCAATACTTACATAGCTAACTACCATGTCTATCGCGCTATAGTATAGCTAAGTGGTAATATGTACCTTTATAAAGGAAATTTCGATACTTCCCGTTTTAAAGATCTCCTTCAGAACATGTCACTTCCGTTAAAACAGCATATAAGAAAATTTGTAGCCATCACCGATGCGGAATTTACTGAGATCATGGAATATTTCTCTATGGAAGAAGTCAGGAAAAAGACAAATATGCTGGTGGAAGGAAAGATTTGCCGGTATCATTATTTCGTTCAGGAAGGATGCCTTCGCAAGTTTTTTATCAATGACAAGGGACTCGAGCAAACGACGGAGTTTGCGCTGGAAAACTGGTGGATGACCGATCATATCTCTTATGAAAGCAATAAGCCTTCCGAATTCTATATCCAGGCAGTAGAGAATTCTATAATATGCCGCATGGAATTCAACGCCCAGGAATTGTTACTGCAAAAGATACCTAAAATGGAACGGTACTTCCGGTTCATCTACCAAAGGGCTTTCGCCGCTTCTCAAATGCGGATCAAATACCTGTATAGCTTATCCAAAGAGGAGATGTATCAGCATTTCAGCGCTCATTATCCGGATTTTGTTCAACGCATCCCGCAAAACCTGCTCGCTACCTTCCTTGGCTTTACCCCCGAGTATTTAAGCGAACTCAGAAAAAGAAGAAGTTCTTAAACCAGTTTAAGTGATTTCGTTTGGCTGATGGTGACCTTTGTTGGCAAATACAATCATATGCAAACAAGAGTTAACATCAGCAAGACAGAGCCACAAGCCTATAAAGCATTATATGCACTGGAAGGGTACCTCGCCGGAACCTCACTTACCAGGAGTCAAAAAGATCTGATCAAGATCAGGGCTTCGCAGATCAATAGATGCGCTTATTGTATCGATATGCATACAAAGGAGGCATTGAATAGCGGGGAAACCGGCCAGCGGATCTTTTTGCTGAATGCCTGGAGGGAGACCAACCTGTTTACGGACCAGGAGCACGTACTACTGGCCATGACGGAAGAAATTACGGAAATTGCAAAGCAGGGATTGTCTGATGCTACCTATGCAAAAGCAGCAGCATTGTTCAGTGAACAGGAGATGGTTCATATCATCATGGCTATAGTAACGATCAATGCATGGAACCGTATTGCTGTCAGTACCAATATGGGAGCCGAGATCACTAAGGATTGACAGCCTTTCTGTTGCCTTTCCAAACACCAAGTACTCATCACTGCTCGCTGATTACTGATTACTGATTGCGATTCCTGATTCCCCTGTCGCAAACAACCCTATAAAATGCCGTTGAGGCACCTCTTTTATATCGATTTTCTATCCCACCTTCGTAAGGCAGATCAATATAGAATGCGTGGAGCAGCTACCACAACAAACGGGCGGAACCGAAAAGCCAAATGAGTAGGAAAAAATGATTGAATATGCCAAACAGCGTTTCCTTGCACCGCGTGCTGAAAGCAGCTCCTGAAAAAGTTTTCAAAGCCTTTACACAACCATCGGCAATGGCTTCCTGGATTCCCCCCTACGGTTTTATTTGCACCGTTCAGCAGATGGAGGCTCGTGAAGGAGGTACCTTCAGGATGACATTCGAAAATTTCTCTACTGGTAAGGGGCATTCCTTTGGTGGCACCTATCTGGAGTTCCAACCTGGTGCCTTATTGAAATATTCAGATAAATTCGACGATCCCAATCTTCCGGGAGAAATGATTACCACGGTAGAATTTAAAAAGGTTTTAGTGGGTACCGAAATCAAAATCCTTCAGGAGGGAATTCCTGATGTGATACCTGCTGAAATGTGTTACCTCGGCTGGCAGGAGTCTCTCGATAAACTTATGAGACTGGTAGAGCCGAACATACCCGATGCGTGATCAGCCTTCTAAAACGGGTAGGGCCGTTTCTACCCGGGCTTCTTTTTCCCGGGACAGTTTTTGGCTTACCCGTTTGTTGATAAAATACATGCAGAAGCCGCACACCACCATTACGGCTATACAGATATAGCCCAGCGTATCAAAATGCCGTAATTGTCCGGAAGGCAGCTGCACGATCACAAGGCCGGCTATCACCGAAGCTACTCCGCCGGCAATTTGCTGCAGGGAGGAATTGATGCTCATAAAGGAGCCCCGGTCTTCCGGCTGGGGAACGGCCGTCATTAAGGCTTGTGAGGGTATCATCCGTGACATCACTCCGGCGAACATAAAGGCGCTGATAGTGATCACCTGCCATAAGGGAACAGGGGTAAGGTTCGTATAGATCACTACCATGATCATGGCCAGCGCGGTCCCCCCTAGAAAAGTAGCCAGTTTGCCGATCCGGTCACTCAGCTTGCCGATAAGTGGCAGCGTGATCATAGAGCATATTCCCATAATCACATAGATCATGGGCAGTTGCTTTTGTGAAATTCCCACATTATTGATAATAAAGGGGGTAGAAAAAGGCATCAGCATAAAGCCACCGATCGAGAGCAGTGCAGTGGTAATAAAGGGAAGCCAGTAAAAACGATTGGTGACGGTTTTCCGTAAATGTACCAGCGGATTCTGGTGAGCCCGCTGGGCAATATGTTTGGTAACGGGTTTCAGATAATAGAAGGTAAATCCGGCCGTTACGATGCTCAGTCCCACGATCAGTAAAAAAGGCGCATGCCAGTTAAAGACATTCGCCAGGTACAGGCCGACAGGGATACCCGCTACCTGACTCACGGCAAACGACATCTGCACAAACCCCATAACGCGTCCTCTTTGCTGAAAGGAGAAAAGATCGGCGATAATAGCCATGGCAACCGCGCCCAGAACACCACCGAATAAGCCGGTAATGATCCTTCCGAACAAAAGCAAATGGTAGCTGGTGGCCGTGGCACATAAAAGTGTTCCGAGTGTGAAGCCTGTATAGAAGATCAGCAAGAGCTTCTTGCGGTCGTACTTATCGGCAAAGCCGGCTGCCAGAAGTCCGGAAACCCCCGCACTGAAAGCATAGGCAGAAACGGCTGAAGCGAACTGAGTCGCTTTGAGGTCCATGGATTTCATAAGTACGTCGCCTAAGGGTGACATCACCATAAAGTCAAGAATGATGGTAAACTGAATGATGGCCAGTAAGGCAATAACGCCTTTCTGATAGGAGGTGAAGCTGGTGGGTTGTTGGGTATCCATTTTTTCCTGATTATCTTTTTCAAAACTAATTGCTGATCCGTAGCATGCCTACTGCAGATCGGTATAGTACCGGTTTTGCCGGCTTATGTACCAATTGAACCGGTGAATTCAATCCAGCTCTTCGCAATAATAACCTGCGCGTTCAATACGGGCAATAATGGCCTGTGAGCGGAGCGTAGGTATGGCAACGATCCTGAGTACAAAATCTTTATCCTGACCGTCTACGTTCCATTGCAGGATATCCGGATCCTGATCCAGGACCGTTCGGATTTTATCTATGCATTCCGGTGAGCTCAGATTGGTTTTGAACACCAGAATGGCGCTGTTTTCAGTAGTCATCGTTGTAACATTAAAATGAACGTTCATTTACTTATCCACTTAAAAAAAACTCAGGGTCGTAACGCTTTTACCACCAGTTGCAGCGTCTGTTCCATGTTCTCATCTGTCAGTTTCACCCGGTCCAGGCCAGGGAATTTGGCGCCATCCATATGGAATTTTACCAGTTGATACAGCGGAGCATACGCTACCGACCAGTATACTTCAATGGGCAAGGCTATCAGTTCCTTGTTTTTAATAGCTGTGTTTACGAATTGGTACATCACATCCGTGAATTCCTTCTTCAGGTATTTCACGAATTTATCATGATAGGGTGAGTGCCGCATCCGTTCCATGAACTGGCTCTCGATCGGGTTTTTCATCCAGAAGGAAGCCCGGTTCTTCCACTGCACCCTCAGGCCTTCCGCAAAGGGCATGGAAGGGTCAAAGTTCTTCATGGTCGCCTCCGTCATGCGCTCCATACCTTCTTTACAAAGGCTGAGGATCAGGTCTTCCCGGTCCTTATAATAAATATAGATCGTGGCTACCGATACGGAAGCGGCCTTGGCCAGTTTATGCATGCTCAGACCATCGAAGCCCTCATGTACGATCAGCTCCATGGCTTTCTTTCGGATCGCAGCTTCTTTTACTTCATCCCGGACACGCATAAAGCAAAGATAAGTGAACGATCGTTCACTTATCTTTGCTTTATCAATTATTTTTTAAGAAGTACAGAAAGACAGCAGCCATGGCTGTCATAGGACCCTACTTCTCATACTTGAAGGATTTATCCGGGTAGGCCGGTACTTTTGGCAAGGCAACCGGGTTAGCCTGGATCAGCTTTTTCAGGTAATTGACCGCATATTCCAATTGAGCATCCTTTCCTTTATAGCTCTGATAAGGCAGGTTGTCCACTTCAAAATCCGGTTCTACACCACGGCCTTCGATCAGCCATTGACCTTCCGGGCCGAATACGCCCATTTCAGCGGCACTGGCAATACCGTTATCCACCAGGCGGTTGCTGCTGCTCAGCCAGATCTCACCTCCCCAGGTGCGCATGCCGATCACTTTGCCAAGACCCAGTCTTCTGAAACCTTCAGCGATGGCTTCCCCGTCAGAAGAAGTGACCTGGTCGCAAATCAATACCATATGCCCGCGGAAGGCATATTGCATGTTCCAGGTAGAACCTCCGGCGCGGCTCTGCCAGTACATCCAGGCCTTGCGCATCAGCTTTTCCAGTACCCAGCTATCGATATTGCCGCCGAAATTATGGCGCACATCCAGGATCAGTCCTTTACGGTTAAAAACAGGATAGAACTGCTTCACAAAATCATTCATATCATCTCCACCCATGGCTCTCAGGTGAACATAGCCGATCTCATTCCCGCTCAGGCTATCCACCATGTCACGGCGCGCCAGTTCCCATTCACCGTAACGGATATTATATTCTTCATTAGCGGAAATCGGACGGACAACCTGTTCGTAGGTCTTTTGACTTTTGCTGAGCAAGGTCAGTTTCACTGGCACATTTACCTTATTGGCCAGCAGCTCTGCGATATTGGTGGTTCCTGTCAGCGGAACATTATTTACGGCAGTGATCACATCACCTTCACGGATCTGCAATTCAGG
>DATAHC010000211.1:0-4279 GCA_036263415.1 Flavisolibacter sp. | reverse complement strand
TCACCGTATCAAAATTGGAGTAGCGCAGCTTTACGGTAATACACCCTGTCAGCTTGTTCTGGTTGCGCAGCTCAAAGGCGATCTTCTGCGTCATACGTACGAGCTCACTCTGCAGGAAGGTAATGTCGATGGTGTCGGATTGAAAGGTATTTTCTGTAGAGATACTCTTTTGTTCACGGTAGGGCGTAACCGGCGTGTCGTCTATGGCATTGGCCCGCCGCCACAGTTCGGCTCCGGTTTTGCCGAACATATTGGTGAGCATTTCCAGCGGGATCTCGCTCAGTGTTTTAATGACCTTGATCCCCAGCTGTTTTAAAAGCGTAGCGGTCTTGTCGCCCACCATGGGCATTTTTTGAATGGGCAGGGGAGCCAGGAAATTCTTTTCATTGCCGAAAGGGATCTCCAGTTGTCCATTGGGCTTAGCTTCATTGGTTGCTACTTTGCTCACCAGCTTATTGGAGGATAGTCCATAGGAGATGGGCAAGCCGGTTTCCCGCGTGATCTTTTTCCTCAGGTCAGCAGTGAACAGGCTACAGCCAAAGTACTTGTCCATGCCCGTCATATCGATATAGAATTCATCGATGCTGGCCTTTTCAAACTGGGGCACTTCCGATTTAATGATCTGCGTTACCGTCCGCGAATATTGGGAATAGGATTCAAAATCGCCACTGATCACGGTGGCCTGTGGGCACAGTCTCCGGGCCAGCTTCATCGGCATGGCGGAGTGTACGCCGAACTTTCGCGCTTCGTAGGAGCTGGCAGCCACTACGCCACGGTCGCCCTGTCCCCCTATGAGGAGCGGCTTCCCTTTCAGCTGACTGTTCTTCAGGCATTCGACCGACACAAAAAAGGCATCGAGATCGAAATGACTGACAATTCGTTGGTTGGTCAAGATCATAGTACGTTTTTCAGTCTATCGTTCTGTTACCATTCTTTTGTAAAGCTAAGCAGAAAACTAAAAATATTAGTATTTAATTGCTAACACTATTAGTATGTAGGATGGCTGATGTCAGATGTCAGATATGGGGTTTCTTTTGTTGGTATCATTTCCTTTAGGCATCTACGGTTTCCTACGGGCATCGAACAATTCGTCTTTTCTGCTGGCGTAGTTGTTTCGCGCGGAGGTGCAGAGGACGCTGAGGGATGGCTCCGCCATTATTTATTTCGCCCAGAGCTAAGGGGCCAAGGAGAATACATATTTACGGGTATCCGGCATTTCCTTTACTACTGCTGGCGTAGGGAAAGCAGCAGGGCTAGGAGGATAAATGAGATCAAAGAGAAAAGGAGGGCTGCTGCGCAGCGTATTGCTTTGTGGCAACCTTTCCTTTAATTCATACGGCTAGCCCTAAGAGGGAGAAGGAGGAGAATAAGAGGAGCCGTTGATTTGGACCTTTCTCTGTCATCCCTCCTTCGATGATGTCATCCCGACGAAGGAGGGATCTTTACGAACAGGCTATCATAGTTCGAGCAGCATAATAGTTCGGACCGTCATTGCGCGTGTCCGCCTCTGGCGGAAGCGGAGCGAAGCAATCTCGTTTGGAAGTACTGACTATCATAAAGTCTGACTTTGTTAACCGCGTGGCCAAAATTGTGAGGAGGAACGCTGCAAGCCCCGTCTTCAGCGGGAACGAAGCAATCCCCTGCACCTCCAGACTGCCCTACGCAAAAACCATCGTAAAGAAAGAGCGTTCCAAAGTACACCCACTCCTCACTCATCACTGATCACTCATCTGCCAGAATGTATCATCCTTCGTAGTGACTCCCTAGTGAAAGCATAGTGATTCCCTATTTAAAGCCTGGTGAAAGGGTGTTCAAACCCAACTTACCCATCTAATACATGGCAACTTACAATAGGATTATTAGTCATATGAAATGAGCCACCACTAGGCCTCTTTCAGGGAGGTTTCAGGGCTTTACTAGGGAGCTTCAAGGGCTTTGCTATGCTATAGCCATACTGTTACAACGAAGGATGGCTGAGGTAAGTTAGCTCCTTCATGCCTTTTTAGGACAGCTAGCTATTGCTTTTTCTGTCTGACAGTAGACATATTATAAGAATCTGCCTTGCATCTCTTCTGCCCTGTACATGAACCTGTCATGGCTGGGGCATGGGAGCGCTATGGAGTCGGTATGGGAGTGGTATGCTTCAGGTATGCTTCTACAACGAAGGATGAAGGACGTAGCTGGGGACGACCTATGTCTTCTCCTTGTCTTTACCTGGTCTTAGAGTAGGACTGGACTATCCAATGTTTGACAGTCTTAATAGAGTGGGGGCGTTCCGGGCAGGAGGGGTTTTCGATCAACTGGTGCTTTTAGGTGGGAGTCAGTATGGTGGGATCAGCAAGCAGCGATCAGTAATCAGTGGGTCGTTTTGGATACGGCTTTTCCGGCGTGTTGGATGGGCGTAGGGCAGTCTGGAGGTCATGTGGATTGCTTCGCTCCGCTTCCTCCAGAGGCGGACACGCGCAATGACGGAGAGTATGTATGCATTGTCAGTCTTCCTATAGGTCTGGCGTAAAAGATCCCTTCTTCGGCGGGATGACAAAGAGTCATAAACCTGGTGATGCAACCTGGTTACGCCCGAAACGGACGTCTGAAGTCCGACGTCTGACGTCTCCTCAAAAACTCATCTTTTCACCCTACTTTTATAAAAACAACTGCATGGCTGGCTTCAACAGACGTTCTTTTATTCAGAAAGCCGGACTGGCTTCTACAACAGCCCTTGTTTCCTCGATCTGGAGCCCTTCCTGGAGCCGGAACCTGGAACAAGCGGTGAAGGAATCGAAATCCCTGACGCCCGATGAACTGGCTACCGAGGAAGAATTCTGGTACTATATCCAGCAGGCTTTTACGGTTTCTCCATCAATCATCAACCTGAATAACGGCGGCGTATCGCCTGCACCCAAGACCGTGCAGGATGCTATGAAGCGCTACTATGATTACTGTAATGAAGCGCCCAGTTATTATATGTGGCGGGTGCTGGATCAGGGACGCGAATCGCTCCGCGAGAACCTCGCCCTGCTGGCCGGTTGCAGCAATGAAGAAATAGCGATGAACCGTAACGCCTCCGAAGGACTGGAGACCATCATCTTCGGACTGCCGCTGAAAGCAGGGGATGAGGTAGTGGTATCCAGGCAGGATTATCCGCATGTGGTTTTTGCGTGGAAACAGCGTGAAGTACGGGATGGCATTAAGATCAACTGGGTGAACCTGGACCTTCCATCGGAAGATGAAACCTACCTGGTGAACCAGTATGTGAATGCCTTCACCCCTAAAACAAAAGCGGTTACCATTACCCATATCATTAACTGGAACGGACAGATCCTGCCGGTTCGCAAAATTGCCGACGAGGCACATAAGCGCGGCATCGATGTGCTGGTGGATGGCGCCCACAGCTTTGCGCATTTCGATTTCAGGGTACCGGATCTTCATTGCGATTATTTTGCTACCAGCCTGCACAAATGGCTATATGCACCCATTGGTGCCGGTATGCTCTATGTGAAGAAGGACAAAATCAAAAACGTATACCCCTTATTTGCCAGCGATAATCCAGCGAAAGAGGATGTGCGAAAATTCGAGCACCTGGGCACCCGTCCTTTTTATATCGAGCAGGCTATCGGGAAAGCCCTTGAGTTTCACGACATGATCGGCAGTGAACGGAAAGAGAAGCGGCTGCACTACCTGAAGAATTATTGGATGGACCGCGTGAAGAATGTTCCGAAAGTGACTTTCAGTACCTCACGCCATCCCCGCTGGGGCTGCGCGATCGGTATGGTTTCGGTGGAAGGGAAAAAACCGGCAGAACTGGACAGCTACCTGTTCACCCATCATAAAATCCATACAACGACGATCGAATGGGAGAACCTGAAAGGCGTGCGTGTTACTCCTAATGTCTATACAACCACTAAAAATTTAGATCAACTGATAGAAGGGATCAGCAACTTTGCACGATCCTAGATGATACCAACAGCATGGCGCACACACTAAAGCGAAGTATTACCCTGCTTCAGGCCACGGCCATCAATATGATCGATATGGTAGGCATCGGGCCCTTTGTGGTGATGCCGATCGTGGTCAGTAAATTCCATAACGGCATCTTTTTATGGGCCTGGATCTTTGGAGCCTTCGCCGCTTTTGTAGACGGTATGATCTGGAGCGAACTGGGCTCGCGCTACCCGCTGGCCGGCGGCACCTATAATTTTCACCGGATCGCTTTCGGAGAACGGGGAGGAAGGCTTATGAGTTTTCTCTTTGTATGGCAGACCAGTTTCCAGGCGCCCCT
>DATAHC010000210.1:0-5383 GCA_036263415.1 Flavisolibacter sp. | reverse complement strand
CGCAGGCAGTACCAGAGCCATACCGGACTAATGAGAAAATAGCGCAGCTTGAACGGCCATAGCTCCCAATTTGACAGTTGCTCCCAAAATCGTTGCGTCTTCATCATTTCAGCCGCCAAAAATAACCAGTATTCAGTTTGGCCGGGCAAAATCTACAACCAAAGCATTCTACCCTTATTTTTGAGGCAGAACTAAATCAGCAGCATGCAGGTACGAACAATGGCCGAATTTTTTGCCAGCGGTGAAACGCCGGAGATCCTGTTCTGGGTAGGTTGTGCCGGAAGCTTTGACCAGCGGGCGCAGAAGATCACACGGGCCTTTGCCACGATTCTGAACAAGGTTGGCGTATCCTATGCCATCCTGGGCAAGGAAGAAATGTGCACCGGCGACCCGGCACGCCGGGCGGGCAATTAGTTCCTGTTCCAGATGATGGCCTACCAGAACATCCAGGTGCTGAATAACTACAATATCAAAAAGATCGTTACCACCTGTCCGCACTGCTTCAATATCATCAAGAACGAATACCCGGAGCTGGGCGGCCACTACGAGGTGCTGCACCATACTTCTTTTCTGCAGCAGCTGATCAGCGAGGGAAAGATCCGGATGAAGGATGGCGACACCTTCAAGGGAAAAAAGATCACCTATCACGACAGCTGCTACCTGGGCCGCGCGAACGGCATTTATGAAGCCCCGCGCCAGGTGCTCGAGGCACTGGATGCCGAACTGGTGGAGATGAAGCGTTGCGGCAAGAATGGCTTCTGCTGCGGCGCCGGCGGTGCGCAGATGTTCAAGGAAGAAGAGAAGGGCCAGACCCGGGTGAACTGGGACCGTGCTAATGAAGCCATCAGCACCGGCTCTTCCATCGTGGCGGCGGCCTGTCCCTTCTGCAATACCATGCTTACCGACGGCGTCAAAGGCGCTGAAAAAGAAGGCGACGTAAGCGTACTGGACGTAGCGGAACTGGTGGCGCAGAGCATGGAATAGTCCACAGTCCACTGTCGACTGTCCACCGACCTTTACTATAGTATTATCAGTCTGCAAAAGACTTGGGCATTCTGCCTACCTTTTTTATCTGCCCAATCAGGAATTGTATTATTAGCTGTATCAATAGAATATAGGATATCGCAATTTAAGACAGCATTCGTATGACCATACGCAAAGGCGGTGGACTGTGGACGGTCGACTGTTGACTTTTCCTACCTTTGCCTTATGAATCTTGAGTATCAGTACCTTCTGCCGGAAGATTTTGCACCACAGAGCCGCGTCTGGATCTACCAGAGCAGCCGTATGTTCCTGATGTCGGAAGCCCTGGACATGGAAAAGCTGTTGCAGCAGTTTGCCGAAGAATGGCGTTCGCACGGGGCCGATGTAAAGGCTTACGCCAATTTACTGTTCGGGCAATTCGTGGTGCTGATGGCCGATGAAACACAGGCAGGCGTCAGTGGCTGCAGTACCGATTCCTCCGTTCGCTTCATCAAGGTGCTGGGACAGCAATACAACGTGGATTTTTTCAACCGGACCAGCCTGGCCTTTTTTATTAAGGACAAGATCCAGGTATTGCCTATGAACCAGCTGGGCTATGCTTATGAAAACGGGTTTATCACGGCCGACACCTTATACTTCAACAACCTCGTGCTGACGAAAGCGGAACTGGAAACCCAGTGGATCATACCCGTAAAAGATTCCTGGCTGGCCGCCAGGCTGCCGGTGAAGTCCGCCAGCTAAGGCTTATCCCTTTTTCAAGGGCAGCCCCTTGGGCTTTTTCTTTTTGGCATTGTTGAAATTATACCCAACCGACAGGCGGTAATTCTTTGTCTGCGTTTCACTGTAATTCTCCACCGTGAAATTGGTGCCATAGGTATAGGTCCTGTTTTGCTGCGGCAGGAAAGGATCGACCAGGTTCAGGGTCAGCACCAGTTTCTTTTGCGCCAGCTTGGCCTGCAGCCCGATATTCATGCTTAATGTGCTTTTGACCGTACCCTGCGGATTGGCAAAGCGGTTAAAGGTGAAGCTACCGGTAGTGGTATATAAATCCCTCCAGATATAATTCAGGTTCAGGTTGGAGCTGAGCGAGCCGCCGTTCCGGAAGTTTCGGTATAGTTTATCGTAAGAGCTGTAGGTGCTGTAGGTATAGCTGGCACTGAAATTCAGCTTCAGGAATTTGCTGATTGAATAACCGTTCCAGGTGCTGGCTTCATATTCCTTGCGGCCGCTGATGTTCTGCCAGGTGAGCTGGGTCCGGCCATCGGCCAGCAACTCCCGCACCTGGGTATAGATATCGCTCACGATGTTATATCCCAGCCCGATATTCCCATAGGAGCTGTTCTTCGTTTTACCCAGCACGAGGTCGAAATTATCGGCACCGGAGGCCTCCAGCGATGGATTACCGAAACGGATGTTATAGGGATCGGAAAAATCGATGGTAGGATTCAGCTCATTGATACCCGGGCGGCGGATGGTACGCCGGTAAGCCACCGTCAGGTTCCAGTCACCGGGGAAGCCCAGATTCATATTGGCAAACGGAAGGAGGCTCCAGTACCGGTTGGCCGTATCGCTTGCCGTTTTATAAAGATCGAAATGAATGGAGGTCTGTTCCGCGGCCAGTCCGGCGGTAGCGCTTACATGAGCTGCCAGCAGCTGCTTCACCGAGGTGCGCAGGTTGGTGACCTGCTGCGTGAACCGGAACTGATTGGTAAGTGCCTCCAGCGTGGCCCAGGAGCCGTCTGCCCGTTTCCGGTACGAGGCATCCGCCTCTATATCCGACCGCGTGTGCGTAAGGTAGGCACCAGAGGAAAGAACGGTTTTCTTGTTTGCCAGGGGCTGATCATAATTCAGCCGCAGGCTATAGCCCAGGGTCTGGTTATCGGTACGTTGCTGCTGGGTTGAATCGAGTCCGGTGAATGTTTTATCCGGATTCAGGAATTGCTGGTAAAAATCACGGTCACCCGTGTTCGAAGA
This sequence comes from Flavisolibacter sp., assembly GCA_036263415.1. Classification (GTDB taxonomy): domain Bacteria; phylum Bacteroidota; class Bacteroidia; order Chitinophagales; family Chitinophagaceae; genus Flavisolibacter. The sequence continues at coordinate 2,425 of DATAHC010000210.1, read as the reverse complement.
GGTGTTCAGGTTGGTGATGATCTTAATGGTGCCGCCGGAGCGTTTGGCTTTCCGGGAATAACTCAGGCTGATATTCGGATTATAGCCATCGCCCGTGCTTTTTATGGAGCGATCGCTGAGCCGGTAGACGGACTGGAAACGATCGAGATTGGTATAGGTGGTTTGGCTTCGGTTATCATAGCGGTTCTGGTTGTACTGGAGTACCGCATTCAGGCTTTGCCATTTATCCAGATCGTAGTTGATATTGGCCCTGATATTGGGTCGCAGGTTCCTGTTCTGGTAGGTATTGTCCGTCCGGAAATAATTGGATGAATCGGCATAGCTGTTCTGCCGGTTGGAATAGCCCATGCCTTCAAAATAATTATAGCCGAATCCCGTATTCAAATTCAGGGAGAATCCCTGTTTGCGGTAGTTGAAGCTGGCGTTTACACCGGCTTCTCCCCTGGTACCCCCGAAAGCGGTGACCCTTCCATTGAAACCCATCGTCCCTTTTTTTGTGACGATATTGATCACCCCTCCCTGCTCATTGGCATATTGCGGCGGTGGGTTGGTAAGCACCTCGATCTTTTCGATGGTGCTGCCGGGCAGTGATTCCAGCAGGTCCTGCAACTGCTGCAGGTTTAGTTCCACCGGCTTGTCATCGATCAGGATCTTAGGCTCTTTTCCCCGCACCAGCAGCTTGCCTGTCGGGTCTTTCGTGACCAGCGGAACATTAGTCAGCAGGTCGCTGGCATTGCTCCCGGCACTTAAGGGCGATTCGGCCGCATTGAAGGTGATGTTTCCCTCCCTGCTTTGAATCAGCGGCTTTTCGGCATAGATGACGATCTCATCGAGCGTGGCGCCGCCTTGTTTCAGCACCAGGTCGTTCAGGTTGAACAGGTAGCGGTCTTCGCGCAGGTGAATGCTGTCGAGCCGCAAGGTGGTATATCCCACGAAGGAAAGGCGAAGCGAGTAGTATCCCAGCTTCAGTCCGGTAAACTGGAACGATCCGGTCTTATCCGTGCTGGTAACCAGGGGGTACGTGCTGTCGGAAAAGCTTATTAATTGCACGGAAGCGCCGGCCATTGCCTGGCCTTTTTCATCGGCTACGGTGCCGGTCAGCTCCCCTTCCGGCGGTTTCTGCGCCGCTGCGCAGAAGGACAGCAGCCAGGCGGCTAAGAGTAGTAAGCCTCTCATTATCAACAAAGATAACTTCAAATCTTTCCTAAAATCTGTCATCCTGTCACGCAACTGCGTATATTATTTATCTTTGCGTCCAATTTTGTGCATATGTTGGATGTAGCCACCCCGAAAGTACATGATGAGGCAAGACAAGGTGAAGCCTATGCCCCGTTCGCCCTCGATCCGCAAGCGTATAAACGTCATTTCTATATAGAAAGCTATGGCTGCCAGATGAATTTTGCAGACAGTGAGGTGGTTGCCTCCATTCTGAACGCAGAAGGATTCGGAGCTACCCGCAATTTCGAACAGGCCGATGTGATCTTACTGAATACCTGCTCCATCCGCGAGAAGGCCGAACAGACCGTACGCAAGCGGCTCACGGAGTTCCGTAAGCTGAAGCAGTCACGGCCGGGCCTGCTGGTGGGTGTACTGGGCTGCATGGCAGAACGGCTGAAATCGAAATTCCTCGAGGAAGAGAAGCTGGTGGACCTGGTGCTGGGACCGGATGCCTACCGCACCCTGCCCCGCCTGATCTCGGAAGCCGATGGCGGTCAGAAGGCGATCAATGTATTGCTAAGCCGGGAAGAGACCTATGCCGATATTTCCCCTGTGCGGCTTAACAGCAACGGCATAACTGCCTTCGTCAGCATCATGCGGGGCTGCAACAATATGTGTTCCTTCTGCGTGGTGCCCTTTACCCGCGGCCGCGAACGCAGCCGCGACGCGCAAAGCATTTTGGCGGAATGCCGGGACCTGCTGGAGCGTGGCTATAAGGAAGTGACGCTGCTGGGACAAAACGTAGACAGTTATTATTATACCCCGGAAGCCGACGGTAAGCCGGTGACCTTTGCCCTGCTCCTGGAAATGGTGGCGCAATTGTCGCCCGACCTCCGGGTCCGTTTTTCGACCTCCCACCCGAAGGATATCACCGACGAGGTGCTGCATACCATGGCGCGCTATGAGAATATCTGCAAATACATTCACCTGCCCCTGCAAAGCGGATCCACGCGTGTGCTGCAGATGATGAATCGCAGCTACACGAGGGAATGGTATATGGCGAAAGTGGACCGCATCAAAGAAGTGATGCCGGATTGCAGTATCAGCTCCGACGTGATCGCCGGCTTCTGTACCGAGACCGAAGAAGATCACCAGGAGACCCTGAGCCTGATGCAGTATGCCAGGTATGACATGAGCTATATGTTCTTTTACAGCGAACGTCCGGGTACCCTGGCGCAGCGCCGCTATAAGGACGATATACCGGAGG
>DATAHC010000209.1:0-13587 GCA_036263415.1 Flavisolibacter sp. | reverse complement strand
ACTTGATCGGCTTTGGTAATTGGTTTACACGAGACTTTCCTAAGGTACGGCATTCAGGTGATCTATATCGATTTACTCAAATAAATTTTTCAGGAACTAACGGGGACAGGTAGGGGAAATCAGCGATGAGCGATGAGTGATGAGTGATCAGTGATGAGTGGGGTATACTTCGTTACAAATACTCTTTACAATAGATCGGGGTAAGAGATCCCTCCTTCGTCGGGATGATAGAATCAAAGTCAGGATGATAAGAACGAGCATGGATGACTGTAAAGAAGAAAGTACAGATAGAGCAGTAAGAAGACTCCTCTTATTCTCCTCTTTCTCCCTCTTAGGGCTTGCCGTATGAATTACAGGAAAGGTCGCTAAGAAGAAGCACGCTGCGCAGCAGCCCTCTTTCTCTCTTTTTCCACCTTTAACCTCTTAGCCCCGTAGTTCCTACGCCAGCAATAGTAAAGGAATGTTAGATTTCTATAGAGGTGTATTCCCCTTTGCCCCTTAGCTCCGGGCGAAATACAACCGCGAAGCGGCAATGGCGAAGCCATCCCTCCGCGTTCTCAGCGCCTCCGCGTGAAACCTAACGGCGAAGCCGTCTCTCAGTAGAGTGTTGCCTGCGGACTATAAAAACAAAAATCCCCCTTATAAAAGGGGGATCAATATGTTCAGGTCGTCGGAAAATGTTTGGTTTAGGTTTTCAATGATTGGACGCCTGGGCTTTCAAAAGGATTGGATAGATCGTTTGGTTTTTGTTAGGATCGGACGTTCGGTTTTCAATAGTTTTTGGATCTGGACGGTTTTTTAAAGGATCGGATCGTTTGGTTTTTCTGGATTTGGAGTAACCCGCTTGCGCTTCGTTACTGATACAAATGTAGCCGCTTCCATGAATCTCTGCAATGGCAAAACAACCCTATTTTTTACCTATGGTTTTTACTTATTACCTCGTAGATCTACGAACAGGCGATCGGATAAAAACAAACCCGGCTAAGAGTAGCCGGGCCAGATCGGTTATTGAGTTAACAACTTAGCACTGCAATATATGAATATATTATATTTATAAAATCATTGATAGTCAAATCAATATTTAAGTAATTAGTGGGTAATCACAATGCGTTCCAGGTTCTCCTCACCTGTTTTACTGGTACGGGCTTTTAAGAGATAGGTCCCTGCTTTCAGGTTGCTGATCCGGATGTCCTGTTCGGCATAGGTCTTCCATTCCTTAACGGTGCGACCCGTATTGTCGAATAAGGTGATGCTTCTGAGCTCGGCCGAAGAAAAACTGATATTCACACTTCCCGTAGCACTGGGATTGGGAAACACCAATACCTTGCTTCCTGATTTGTTTGTAACCACTCTCACCTGGCTTATGGTGCTGTGTCCATTACGGTCTACCTGTCTGATCCGGTAAAAGGAAGTACCTCTGAAGTCATTGGCATCTTCCAGCTCGTACTGCAGCAATGAAGTGCTGCTGCCTCCGTTGGCTTTGCTGGGTACGGAAGCGATGGTCTCGAAATCAGTACCGCTGGTTTTGCGCTGGACTTCGAAGGTGCTGTTATTCTGTTCGCTTGCTGTTTCCCATTTCAGTGATACCGTTTCATTTTTTCGTGTCGCTGTAAAGCTGGTGAAGTTTACCGGCAACGGTCCCGCCGCAGTTTCAATATTGGTGAAATTGTCAAATACCAGGGTGGCGTTATTACTACCCCCTGCCGTACGGACCGTGATCCGGTAAATGATGGCGCGGTTAAGCGTAAGATCATTATCCGTGATCGTGTAGCAGATCGGACCCGTTGATGGATTGCTGGGATTGGCACAGGCCGCGATCACTGTGCTGGTGGTAGCATCCAGTATCTCTACTGTGTAGCTGCCCAGATTGGCGGTGCTGCCCGAAGTATTAAAGCCAACATTCACAAAGCCGGGTGTTGGAACGGCGAAGGTGCGGGAAACTATCTGGTAATTGGTATTGTTATTCGTACTGGCCACGCGAAACGCATTGGCGCTATACACAAAACCGCCTGTGGTGCCGGAAAATCCATTACCGCCACCATCAAAGCTTTCCACCTGGCCTATGCATTGGGCAAACGTACTGGCACAGGTTGTTGCCTGGCTATGTACCTGGTTACTGAGAAAACCGGAGAACGTACCTACTAAAATGAGTCGGGAAAAAGAGTAAAAAATTCGCATGCCGTAACATTTTGTTTTTTAAAAATGATGTACGGTCTTTCAATCGATAGATTTTGATGGCTTTGAAAGGGAGAAGGATTGATAGAAGGAAGGCTTTTGAAGGATACAAAAAACGGACCAGCCTGATGAAGTACAAACCAATTGAATTGTTCATCGTTACTGCTGCAACTCATGCAAAAACCCTGAATGCTTTTCCCCTTTAGCATTATATAATACCCCGGTTTTGAAACTCTGCCGTGAACAATGGCATGTTATGTGTAAAAAAAATCAGGGGCAGTTGCCGGACAAGCATTTATTCTACAGGCTTTTTCAGCAGCTGCCCCATCCTGTGTGAGCCGGTTTCAAATTCAATAACGCTTAAAAACAAATTATGCTAGCAATGAACTTCAGGGGGCCTTACCGGATCAGGGCAGATCGTAACCGGCCCGAGCCCCGCATTGAACATCCTTATGATGCCATTGTGCGCGTTACGCGCTCCCTCGTTTGCGGATCGGACCTGCACCTGTACCATGGACTGGTTCCCGATACCCGGGTGGGCATGACGTTCGGACATGAATTCACCGGAATAGTGGAAGAGGTAGGCTCCGGTGTGCAAAAGCTGAAGGTAGGCGACCATGTGCTGGTACCCTTCAATATTGCCTGCGGAAGCTGTCCCTTCTGCAAACAGGAGCTTTATGGCAATTGCCATGAATCCAATTCGGAGGCTACCGCTTCAGGGGGCTTCTTTGGTTATGCTCATATTGCCGGAGGTTACGATGGCGGGCAGGCGGAATATGTGCGGGTGCCGTATGCCGATGTAAGTCCTATGGTGATCCCCCAGGGGATGGACATTGAAGATGCCGTGATGCTTACCGATGTAACGCCTACAGGTTACCAGGCAGCGGAAATGGCAGGTATACAGAAGGGCGATACGGTAGTGGTGTTCGGTGCGGGACCTATAGGTATTATGGCAGCCCGTTGTGCCTGGCTCTTCGGTGCCGGACGCGTGATCATTATCGACCATATCGATTACCGGCTCGAATTTGCTAGGAACTATGCTTTCTGCGAAGCATATAACTTCAAAGAGATGGACGATCCGGTCGTTTTTGTAAAGAAGACCACGGATTGGCTGGGCGCTGATGTTTGTATTGATGCCGTAGGCTGTGATGCCACCGGAAGCACCATGCAGAATTTTACCGGAAAGCAGTTGCTGCTGCAGGCGGGTAATGCTACGGCCCTGCACTGGGCGATCAACTCCGTTAAGAAAGGAGGCATCCTTTCCGTAGTAGGTGTATACGGTCCGCCGTGGAACCTGGTGCCTATGGGCAGCGTAATGAACAAGGGCATTACCATACGCGCCAACCAGGCATCGGTGAAGCGGCTGCTTCCCAAACTGATCGATCATGTAATGGCCGGACGGCTGAACCCTAAAGGACTCATATCGCACCGCATACCGCTGGAAGAAGTAGGCGAAGCCTATCGCATGTTCTCGCGCAAGCTGGACAATATGATCAAGCCTTTATTGATACCACCCAGAGCCTTCACCGCATAAAAACAGGAATTATGGAAAATGTAATCAATCCGGAAATGGACCGGGTCATTGCCAATACCAGAAAAGAAATACCCGGCTGGGGTATGGATGCAGATCCCGAGAACGATCCTACCTATCCCATGAAGCATCGCAACGGGGCAGACTATGAACGCATCCATTACGAAAAAGCGCCGCAGCAACATCAGGATATTGAAGTACTGCACTCTATTGAGCGGCCCGGCATCACGCGGGTATTCGGAACCTCTACCCCGCCCTCGGGGTTAAGCGGATCGATCCGCCGGTATGCCTTTAAGTACAGCGAGGCTACTGCCACACACTGGATGGGACTCATTCTGGCTGACCGGGTAAATGTGGTGGAAGGGGTTATCAGTGACCTGAAACAAGGGATCTTTCCCAATATCGTTGCCGAAATGGGATGGAAGTCTGAATGGCAGTACAACCGCAAAAAGTTTGTGGTACGGATCCTCACCAAAGCGGTAACCATTTCCCTTATCGCTGCCTTTCTGCTTCGTAAAAAGAAAAAAGCCTGAGGGGAATTTATAAAAAGAAGAAAGGGATGAACAACCCCTTTCTTCTTTATTGTGTTTAGTATTTATTCGGTACGCAGGCTTTTTACCGGATTGGCCATAGCAGCCCGGAACGACTGTATGCTCACCGTGAGCAGGGCGATGGAAATGAGTACCAGGAAGGGCAGTACGAAATAACTCCAGTGCACCGATATACGGAACGCATAGTTCTGCAGCCATTGCCAGGTGGTGATCCAGGCAAGCGGTACCGCAATGATAAAGGCAATCCCTAACAACAGCGCAAACTCCCTGTACAGTAATTTCAGGATACCCGGAACGGAAGCGCCCAGCACTTTTCGGATGCCGATCTCCTTGGTCCGTTGAAGGGTGGTGAAGGAAGCCAGTCCGAAGAGACCCAGGCAGGCGACCAGTATGGCCAGCCCGGTAAACAGGCTGAAGACCTCACCGAAGCGCCGGTCGGCCCGGTACTGCTCATCGAAATGCTCGTCCAGGAAATAGTAGTCAAAGGTGTTGCCGGGGAAGAACCGGTCCCAGGTTGCTTTGGTAGACGCAATGGTAGCAGCCAGTTGAGAAGCCTGAAGCTTGATGGACACATAACCGCTAACGTCCGGGATCAGCCGGTAGATGAGCGGCTCGAAGTCTTCCCGCAGCGATTGCTGGTGAAAATTTTCCGTTACGCCTTCCACCGTATATTGCTCGCCCCAGAAATCGATCTTCTTGCCGATCGCCTGTTCCGGATCGGAAAAGCCCAGCTGCTCGATGCCTTTCCGGTTAAAGATCACCGATTGCTTACCGGAACCCATTTCTTTCGAGAACGGCTTTCCGGCAATCATCTTTATATTATAAGTAGTAAGATAATCATAGTCCATCCCAATCACGCGGTATTGTTTCTGGGTACTTTCGTCCGTACCCACCAGCTTGATACCGCCGGCATTCCAGCCGACCGGCTCACCGGGAATGCTGGTTGAAACCGTAATGGCCCTGATGGCCGATTGCTGCCGTAGTGTTTCTTTAAAAGCCGTCATCTTTTGAAGGAAGGTAGAGTCCACTCCTACAATAGGTGCTTCCACCACCAGCGTCTGATCGATGGAAATGCCCAGCGCCTGCTTGCGCATGTATTGGATCTGGCGGTAAACCGTTACGGTTCCGATCAGCAGAAACAGCGAAGCCGCAAATTGGAAAACGACCAGCGATTTCCGCAGCAGGCCGCTCTGGCGGGTGCCGCCCATTTTGCCCTTGAGCACTTCTATAGGACGGAAGCCGGATAGTACAAAAGCCGGGTAGAGTCCCGAGAACACCACGCCCATCAGAAAGAGGCCGAAGAAGGCCAGCCAGAAACGACCATCGGCCAGCAGGCCAAAGGAAAGCTGCTGACCGGACAGCTTATTGAATCCGGGCAGGGATACCAGTACCAGCAGAAAAGCCAGCAGCAGGGCCAGTCCGTTCAGCAGGGCCGATTCGGTAAGGAATTGTGCGATCAGCTGGCTGCGCTGCGAACCGATGGCTTTACGAACCCCCACTTCGCGTGCACGGGTAATAGCCCGCGCCGTGGCCAGGTTGATATAGTTGACCCATGCTATGACCACGATAAAGAGTGCGATCCCCAGCAGCAGGTATACCGTTTTGCCATCTCCGTTCGGTCCGGGCTCTCCCATATAATGCGCGTAGAGATGAATATCGGTAAGGGGCATCAGCCAATAGGTAACGGAAGCATTTAGCTTCTTCATTTCCGCACCAACCGCTTTATCCACAACACCCGCAAACTTTGGCTGCAAGGCTTTAGGATCGGCGCCCTTGCGCAACAATAAATAGGTAAGGCAGCCATCCCATAGCCAGGCTGTTTCAGGATTGTTATTGGGGCCCATGCGCTGAATAAAGGTAGCATACGACACAAGCAGGTTAGGGCGCAGCTGGGTATTCACGGGAGGGTCTTTATAAACGCCTGTGATGGTATAATTTTCCGTTCTGTTCAGCGTAAGGGTCTTCCCCAGAACGTTGGACGTTCCAAATAATTTTTGCGCGGAGGTTTCCGACAGCGCTATGGAATTCGGTTCTGTCAGGGCTTTGGCAGGATCGCCATACAGCAGTGGAAAGGTGAAGACCTTGAAGAAAGCGTTGCTGGCATAGAACATCTGATCCATCTTCAGGGGCTGGTTATTGATGGTAGCCACCGAGCGGCCGATAGGCACCACTTTCACATAATCTTCCACTTCCGGAAAAGCGTCCTTAAAACTATTCCCGGGTGCATATGCTCCACCCGACCATTGGGTGCTCAGCTTCCCGTTATCATAGCGGTCCTGCTGCACCCGATAGATGCGGTCTTTATGCTGCTGAAACTTCTCGAAGCTCAGTTCAAAGAATACATACTGCAGGATCAGCAGGCAGGCGGCAATTCCGATGGCCAATCCAAAAATATTGAGCAGCGCGTAGGATTTATGACGCATCATATTGCGCCAGGCAATTTTTACATAACTGATTACCATAAACAACATTTAGGGTGAAGGACATTCACCGATTCCTTAATTGATGGTTTCTTCTTAGTGCAGGAATCACTTTCCGTGATCAGTCAGTCTAATGCAGGGATCCGGAAGTATCATACCGGAAAATACCAAAAACCAGCCGCCGGTAGCCTCCCGTCCCCGGAAATATGATAAACGGTAAATGAGCTTTATTTTAAATTCGGAAGAGCCGGTTCAGGAAAATAGTGAAGGAAGCTCCGGAACATCGTACCGGACCGGAAAAGGTAAAGCCCCTGGGTAAAAGGGGCCTTATGATTTTATACGGATCATAAGATTTGGTTTACACGAGGCCTTCAAATATATAGAACAACGAGATAAGCTGAACGTTCACGCCTGAAAAAAATAATTTAAGCCGCCCTGCCAGCTGCTCACCCTTCCTCATTCAGTCGGATCTGGTCGTCGAAGGGGGAACGCGGAGAAGGGGGCCGCTTCCGGGTCTTCTGCAGATTTTTCGTAACAGCAGGCTGCTTCCCCGCCAGGTGGTTCTCGATCACTTCAATGATCTTTTCTACATTATGGGCCGACATTTGTCCATACACCTGATTCCAGTCGATACGCCGGTTCTTCAGTTTGTACTTACCCCGGATCAGCGGGCGGTTATTCTCCAGGATGATATATTTCTCCGGATCTTTCAGTGTAGCGATCTTATAGCGCTCGATCCGGCGCCGCGGGTCGGTTGGCAGCAATTCCCAGGTGAGATGAAAGGTCTGGTAACGGTTTCCTATGGTAAAGGCATGGGGCACAATTGCTAAATTAATTAGTATTTTGGAATAACCGACATGGTCTTTTTACAGCCTTAGTCTTTTAAGCGTACCTTTTCTGCAAACTATTTCAGCTATGTTAGTTCGTTCGCTGCGGAACCTGTTTCCGCTCTCAATCCTTTTCCTGGCAACCGCCTGCCAGAATGAATCCAAAGTGGCGGGCACCGAATACACCGAAGACGGCTTTGCTGCCTTCAGTGCCGATTCGCTGGGCCGCAATATCAGTGCCCTGTCCGCCGATTCCATGATGGGCCGCAAGCCCTTTACCGAGGGAGAGACGCGTGCCATCGGCTGGCTGCAGCAGAAATTTGCAGAAGCCGGACTGGAACCGGGCAACGGCAGCAGCTACCTGCAGGATGTACCCATGGTAAACATTGCCACGAAGGCTGACAGCACCATGCAGGTAACTGCGCCGAAAGGCAACTTTACCCTTAAAGGCTTTGATGACTATGTTATGTGGACGGAGAAATCCGATCCGCTGATCAGCCTGAAAGAATCGGAAGTGGTCTTCGCCGGCTATGGTGTGAACGCACCGGAACGCGGATGGAACGACTATGCCGGCCTCGATGTGAAAGGCAAGATCGTGCTGGTGCTGGTAAACGATCCGGGCTACGGTATGGATTCTTCCCTGTTCAAGGGCGATACCATGACCTACTATGGACGCTGGACCTACAAGTTTGAAGAAGCTGCCCGGCAGGGTGCCAAAGGATGCCTGGTGATCCATAATACCAAAGCGGCCTCTTACCCGTTCAGCGTGGTGCAGAACAACTGGAACGGCTCGCGCCTGCACCTTGATAACCGTGGAAAGAATATACCCTATTGCGATGTGGTAGGCTGGGTATCCGGACCCACTGCCAATAAACTGCTGGAAGCCGGCGGCTACGACTCCACGCTTCTCAGCAAAGCGGCCGTGAAAGGCTTCAAGCCGGTTCCACTGCCGGTGAAGCTCAGCACCAACATTGCCGTTACAGCTACTTATAAGAGCTCGCACAATGTGATCGGCAAGATCACCGGTTCGAAGCATCCCGATGAATATGTAATCTATACCGCCCATTGGGATCATCTTGGCATTGGCAAGCCCGATGAAAGAGGCGACAGCATTTACAACGGCGCGCTGGACAATGCCTCCGCCACGGCCGGCCTCCTGGAACTGGCCAGGGCTTTCAGGAGCATGAAGGCCAAACCCGAGCGCACCGTCATCTTCCTTTCGGTAACCGCCGAAGAGCAAGGGTTATGGGGATCGGCCTATTATGCACAGAACCCGGTGTACCCCGCTGCACAAACCGTAGCGAATATCAATATGGACGGGTTGAACCCGGTAGGCAGAAGCAAGGATATTATTATTGTGGGGCAGGGACAGAGTTCGCTGGAAGACAGCCTGGCTGCCGCTGCACAGAAGATGGGCCGTTCCATCTCTTATGAGCAGCATCCGGAAGCCGGTTATTATTACCGCTCCGACCATTTCAATTTTGCCAAGGTGGGCATACCTGCCTTATATACCAACGCGGGTGTGGACATCATTGGCAAGGAAGCCGGCTATGGTAAAAAGATGGAGGAAGAATATACCGAGAAGCATTATCACCGTCCTTCGGACGAATATTCGTCGAGCTGGAATCTGGATGGCGCGATCGATGACCTGAAGCTGATGTTCCTGGTGGGCAAGGGCGTGGCTAACGGTGCCGCCAAACCGGAATGGAAGTCCGGCAGCGAGTTTCGCGCCAACCGATGAGCGAGCAGTGATGAGTGATGAGTGGGGTCGTTTTTGGTGCAGCCCCACACTGTCCTTTTGAAGGAAATGGCTTTTTACTCATAACTGATTACTCATCACTCATCACTCATCACTCATCACTCATCAAATTGAAATCCCCGGGTAGACACCCGGGGATTTTCCTCAACGCCTAAAAAAAATGAGTTGTTCAGAGCACCACCTGGCGGGCAGTGTTCAACTCCGCTCCATTGGAGAGGGCAATAATGTTATGGCCTTTGGCCCTGGTGTTCAACACCACCTGTCCCTGAGCGCCCTGAAGGGTCTGGGTCTCTACCACCTGACCGTTGAGGTTTACTACTCTAACGACGATCGTTCCCTTTACTTCCGCTGGAAACTGCAGCACCACCTTTTGCTGGATGGCGGCAATGGTTACCGAAGCGGTAGCAGCGCTTTCATTTTTTACCGTCTTTACAGCCGTGTAGGTCGCCTGGCCGTTGGCATCTACCTGGCGCACCCGGTAAAAGGACGTAGGAGCCGTGTTGGCTTTATCAGTGTAGGAATAAGATGTTACTACGGAAGAGGTACCGGCAGCCTTCAACTGGGCAATCGATGTAAAAGATATACCGTCAAACGAACGCTCCAGCTGGTAGTAGGCCGCATTCACTTCCTCGGAAGTGCTCCACTGTACCAGTACATCAGAAGCCTTGCGGGTAGCAGAGAAACCAACGAATTTAACCGGAAGAGAAACGGGAGAATAAACGATGAAGCCGCTGCTGATCGAATTGGCCATTACCGGTCCGCTGATTACTGTATTGCCTTTAAAGATCTGAAGGTAATCGAGGATCATGCGCTGTGAGGCTGAACTTCCATCGATGAGTCCACCATCCAGTACATATACAGTAGCCTGACTGCTCAGATTGAGAATGGTATTACTGTTTATAAAATTAAGTATGCCGCCAATCTTCATATAGATGAATCCGTTGATCGTTTCATCATTATCGATGGTAACAGTGATACCGGTAGGGATCACAATGGTATCGCCGGCAGCTGGGAGACGATTCAGGTCCCAGGTTGCTTTATTATTCCATTTATTATTGGCTTTGGCTTTGATAACAGGAGCAGCAAATGTTGTGCTCGCTAAAAGTGCAGAGAGGATCAGGAGGTAGAAATTTTTCATGATACGGACGTTGAGTTTTCTTAGGGTTGTTGAAAAACTGATTAGCGTTTTCTAAGGGAATCTTCTTACCAGTTTTCGATTACGAGCACAAAGATTAGATGCGTTTTTTTGAGATGCAAGTATTTTTACGGATTTCTCTCGGAAAACTACCGCTTTAACAAGCCTTTTATAACTAACTTGTTGATAATCAATATTTATATTAATAAGTGTAAATCCCTAAAAACAAGGCGGTTATTTAGGTTTTCGGAGCTTTTTCTATCGGGATTTTCCGCGGCGTTCATATTCTACTTAACTAAAGCTGCCAGGAAAAACCGTAAAGAAATCACTTAGAAAATCAAGCCTGGTCAATGTTTTACCATTGAAATGAGACGTCGGTTTTCGGGCGCTTTTATTTCGCGCGGAGGCGCAGCGTTCGCGGAGGGATGGCTTCGCCATGACCGCTTCGCGGTTGTATTTCGCCCGGAGCTAAGGAGCAAAGGAGGGTTGGTTAACTATTGGCATCGAGCATTTCCTATTGTACCGCTGGCGTAACGAGCTGCAGGGCTAAGAGGTTAAAGGAGATCAAAGAGAAAAGGAGGGCTGCTGCACAGCGTATTGCTTTATGGCTATCTTTCCTTCATTTATACAGCTGGCTCTAAGAGGGAGAAGGAGGAGAATAAGAGGAGCCTTTGATTTGGCATTTCTCTGTCATCCGACTTCGTCACTGCCATCCCGACGAAGGAGGGATCTTTTACGACCAGGCTATCTTAAGGCTCACTATTCCATTGTTCCGACCGTCATTGCGCGTGTCCGCCTCTGGCGGAAGGACGTAAGACGAAGCAATCCCCCGCACCTCCAGACTGCCCTACGCCCATCCAACACGCCGGAAAAGCCGTATCCAAAACGACCCACTCCTTACTGATTGCTGATTGCTGATTTCTCCCATACTGAATGCATACTAAAAGCAGCATTTTATCGAGAACCCCCCTTATCCGGAACCTCCCCAATCTATTAGGACTGTCAACCATTGGACAATTGACTCCTACCCTATGGTCAGGTAAAGACAAGGAGAAGACATAGGTCGTCCCCGGTTACGTCCCTCATCCTTCGTTGTAGAAGCATAGTGAAAGCATACCACTCCCATACCACCTCCATAGCACTCCCATGCCCCAGCCATGGAAGACTCATAAACGGGACAGTAAAGGTGCAAGGCAGATTCTTTTAATATATCTACTGGCAGACAAGAAAAGGAATGACTGCACCCCAGGAAACCCCTCTTTTTCTCCTTCTTCTCTTATACTCTCTTAGCCCATCCTTCGTTGTAACAGTATGGTGATAGCATAGCAAAGCCCTTGAAGCTCCCAGGTAAAGCCCTGAAACCTTCCTGAAAGGGGCCCTGATCAATAGTCAGTATTCAATAGTGAATGGGCCGTACTTAGACATTCCCTTTTCATTAGCTTATTCTGGCGTAGGGCAGTCTGGAGGTGCAGGGGATTGCTTCGTCCTGCGTCCTCGCAATGACGGTCTTTACTGTGACGCAATCTATTACTACGGTAGCTAGGTCATACACCATCCTTCTTTCTCCTTGTTTCTCCCTGTTTCTCCTTTTTTAGCTATTTGTAGCAATTTTTCTCCCTGACGCTCCATAATTAGGAAGTGCCCATTTGGGGTATCCTAGCTTTGCTTTTTAATCAATAAAACATCAATCTATACTCATGAAAAAAGAGATCTCTTTTGCCTTTTATCTGTTTCAGGGTGCCATTGGCAAGCGCCTGGTGTGCAAGCATTACCGTAAGGGCGGAATCGTCATCACAAAGTATCCCAATATGAAGGACATCATCCCTTCCCGAAAGCAAAAGCGTCAGCGCAGGCTGTTCAAACTGGCGGTGGCCTATGCTAAGGGTATCTTTCAGGATCCGGTGAAAAAGGACGAGAAGTATCGCGAGATGCGCAGGCCGAGAAGGCTATTTCAGAAGCTGATGAAAGAATGGTTCAATGAACGAGAAGAACGGCAGCAACGAAACAGGGAAAGGCTTGACACCTGGCAGCGAAATGTGGCCTTGAATAAAGGCATGAAGTGGATACCACTTTCCGATAAAGCAGCTACGCTTCCTATGGCAGGGAATGGCAGCACTATGCCCCACAATGTCAGGCAGGGTAGAATCACAGTCCGGCATAACGATAGTTAGACCCCACGCGAGATTGCCGCGCTCCGCTCGCAATGACGGTCCATACTCGGGTGCTGCCATACACTACGATAGGTTGGTCGTATAAGATCCCTCCCTCGTCGGGATGACAAAAGCAAATATGGGATGACAGCCTGAGAGGTGGAAAGGCACTACAAATAAGGGCTGTTCAATTGGCATATAGGCACATTTAAAAATGGCACATTATCTCCGTGCTTCTTTGTGCCTTTGTGTCTTCGTGGTTCAACGTGCGCCAGATAATAATAAAGAAATGATAGATGCCAATAGGAAACTAAAATCTCCTTTGCTCCTTAGCTCTGGGCGAAATACAACCGCGAAGCGGTCATGGCGAAGCCATCCCTCAGCGTGAAACAAACGGCGAAGCCGTCTACATGAAACTCCATGTCGCAGGGACTACGTAAACAATCACGCCCGAAAGCCGACGTCTGAAGTCCGTCGTCTGACGTCTGTTTATTTCTCTATCTTTCAATCACAGGTATATCAAAAGACCAGAAAATATATGATTGAAGTGATCAGAGGCGATATCACCACTATGGAAGTGGATGCTATTGTGAATGCAGCGAACACCAGTTTACTGGGAGGCGGTGGAGTGGATGGCGCCATTCACAAAGCAGGAGGCCCTGCCATTCTGGAAGCCTGTAAGGAAATCAGAAAAAAACAGGGAGGATGCCCGGCCGGACAGGCCGTGATCACCACAGCGGGCAAGCTTCCGGCTCGTTTTGTGATTCACACCGTTGGACCTATCTGGAATGGAAAACCGGAAGAAGAACGCTTACTGGCAGCAGCCTATCGAAACAGTCTGCAACTGGCAAAGGAACAGGGCCTTGCTTCTGTGGCCTTTCCGAACATCAGCACCGGTGTATACCGGTTTCCCAAACCCAAAGCGGCAGCAATTGCCGTATCTACCGTGAAGGCCTTCCTGGAAACCGATTCCACCATCAAACGGGTTGTATTCGTATGCTTTGATGAGGAAAACTATTCTTTATATAAAGACTTGCTG
>DATAHC010000208.1:0-6097 GCA_036263415.1 Flavisolibacter sp. | reverse complement strand
TGATACCCGTACCGCCGTACTTCTCCGCATCCGAATTGAACAGCTCTTCCTTATACATATGTCCTTTCAGCTCTATGGTCCAGTCCATCCGTACCACCGTGCTCAGGTTCAGGATCACCAGCAGATCGTCTTCCGCTGCTTTACCCTTCCGTCTGTAGACGATCACATTCTCATTGCGGTGGTTCAGGTCGATCCATTCAAATCCACCGGTGCCGAACTGCAGTTCATAGAGGGCTTTTTCGCTGCGCAGTAAGGCATTCAGGTCCTTGAGGCAGGACTGCAATTTCCGGTGCGGATCAAACTTCAAAAGGTACCAGTCCAGTTCCGATTTATAGTTCCATTCCGAAGTCTGCCCGAATTCATTTCCCATAAATAACAGGCGGGCACCCGGGTGAGTCCACATATAAGTATACAAGGCCCGCAGGTTGGCAAATTTCTGCCATTCGTCACCCGGCATTTTATAGAGCATGGGTGATTTGCCATGGACCACTTCGTCGTGACTGAGCGGGAGCATGAAGTTTTCGTCATAATAATACATCATGCTGAAGGTGAATTTATTCTGGTGGTCCTTCCGGAAGAAGGGATCCATTTTGAAGTAGTCGAGCGTGTCGTGCATCCACCCCATCATCCATTTCATACCAAAGCCCAGCCCACCCATAAAGGTGGGTTTGGAAATACCCGGCCAATCGGTAGCTTCCTCTGCTATGGTCTGCACATCCTTGAAATCCCTGTAGATGGTCTCATTCAGGTCTTTAATAAAAGCAATGGCCTCCAGGTTGCCATTACCACCGAATTCATTGGGTTCCCACTCTCCTTCTTCCCGGGAATAATCGAGCTTCAGCATGGACGATACGGCATCCACCCGGATGCCATCGATATGAAACAGATCGAACCAGAAGCGGGCACTGCTGATCAGAAAGGATTTCACCTCTCCCCTTTTATAGTTGAAGATATAGCTGTTCCAGTCCGGGTGAAACCCTTTCCGCATATCGGCATATTCGTAGGTATGCGTGCCGTCGAACATGAACAGTCCGTGGGCATCGTAAGGAAAATGAGAGGGCACCCAATCCAGGATCACCCCTATGCCGGCCTGGTGAAACTGATCGATGAGGTACATGAAATCTTCCGGGGCTCCGAAACGGGACGTGGGCGCAAAAAAGCCGGTGCATTGATAGCCCCAGCTGCCATCGAACGGGTGTTCGGTAACCGGCATCAGCTCCACGTGGGTAAAACCCATCTCTTTCACATAGGGCACCAGTCGTGCCGCGATCTCTCCATACGTATTATAGCTTTCCTCATCGGCAGGGTTGGGACGCATCCAGCTGGCCAGGTGCACTTCATATACACTCCAGGGAGCCTCCATGGCATTGTGGTCTTTACGCTTGTCCATCCAGTCCCTGTCCTTCCAGGTATAATCAAATTCCCAGGTTATGGAGGAAGTGGCAGGGCGTTTCTCCCAGAAATTGGCAAAAGGATCGCCCTTTTCAGTCATCCGTCCCTCGAAGCCTTTTATACAGTATTTGTAGAGTTCTCCTCTCTTTATATCCGGAATAAAGCCTTCCCAGATACCGCTTTTATCCCAGCGGGGCTGTAAAGGATGAGACGTCTTGTTCCAGTTATTGAAGTTGCCGGTTACGGCTACCTGGGTGGCATTCGGTGCCCATACGCAAAAATAATAGCCATCTCTTCCCAGTACGGTAAGGCGCCTGGAGCCGAACTTTTTATAGAGCGTGTAATGGGTGCCCTTCTGGTACGTGGCTATGTCATCATCATATAGTATGGAGTAGTTCCAGACGGGCCTGGTAGTGTCAACGAAGTTCCGGTCCTCATATTTCTCCTCCCTCGTAGGCGATAACTGTTGCTGTAGTTCCATAGAATCCTCTTTTAAAAAAATAATGGACCGGCTTTTATGGAAAAATCCGGGTCACCGGCTCACAATAGGTTTGCTAACTTCCCGTTCAAGTAAAGTTAACAAGACAATAAGGTTTTCAGAATTATATTGTTGACAAATCAACCAAACCACAAAACCAACACATGAGAAAGCTGCTTGGGGCGGTGATACTCTCTTTGATGGCGTCTGCAATTTTTGCGCAATCAACGACAGTAAAAGGAACCGTCAATGACACGTTAAGCCGCAAGACCCTGACCAACGCGGTGGTGACCCTTCTCCAGAAAAAAGACTCCTCCCTTTATCAATTCCAGCGGACCGATAAATCCGGTTCCTTCCAGTTTAATGACCTTACCCCCGGCAAATATGTTTTGCTCATCACCTATCCCAAGTTTGCCGATTTTGCCGATGAGATCGAAGTCAAAACCGGCGCCGAGAATGACCTGGGTGCCATTCCCCTAACCCTCAAATCACAGTTACTGGATGCCGTGGTGATCAAAAGCGCCGGCGCTATCCGCATCAAGGGCGATACGACTGAATTTGTGGCCGACAGCTTTCATGTTAAGGACGGCGCTACGGTGGAAGACCTATTGAAACGCCTTCCGGGATTCCAGGTAAACAGTAAGGGTGAGATCACCGCACAGGGCCAGCGGGTGAATAAAGTGCTGGTGGACGGAGAAGAGTTCTTTGGTGACGACCCAACCGCCGCCACCAAGAATATCGGTGCCAAGGCAGTTGATAAAGTGCAGCTGTTCGACAATAAAACCGAGCAGCAGAACATAACGGGTATATCATCCGGAACCGAAGGCAAGACCGTTAATATAAAACTGAAGGAGGATAAGAAAAAAGGAACCTTCGGAAAAGCGGAAGCCGGCACCAACTTCGATAACATCGTAGATGCACGGCTGCTGTTCAACCAGTTCATAGGTAAAAAGAAATTCTCCGTGTATGGCACCAAAAGCAACACCAGCACCGGTAGCCTGAACTGGGAAGACCGACGTAAGCTGGGTATTGAAAACGATTTTGAATATGACGAACTAAGCGGCTATTACTACAGTTTCGGATCCAGCGACGAATTCAGCGACTGGAGCCTGAGAGGTTTACCCAACTCGTATTCCGCCGGTGGATTATTCATAGACAAATGGAACAACGATAAGCATGGTGTGAACAGCTCGTACCGCTACAATCGCCTGCTGACGACTAATGTCAGCCGGAAATTCGAACAGAATATAACCAAAAATGACATCTATTTTGTGAATACCAATTCACAGACCCGGGGACTGAACGAACAACACGCGGCCAATTTCAAGTATGAATGGAAACTGGACTCGCTGACCTCCCTGAAGTTCACCACTGCCGGTACGTATAAGGAAACCTCATCGTTCAGCAATGTTCAATCCGCTACGAATACCCAGAATACGGATAAAAGCAATACGAACGTGAGCACAAAGGATTATGATGCCGTGCACAAACAGCTGGACAACCAGCTTCAGTATAAGCAACTCTTCAAAAAGAAAAACAGGCAGCTGCTGGCCACATTACGGTATGGTGCCATTACTGACGACCAGACCGGTATGTTCTATTCCAACATTAACTACTTTACCGGAAGCCATGTAGACTCTACCTCCCTGCAGGACCAGCTGAAAGACAATAACGGCACCTCTGCAACCTATGGCGGTAAGATCACCTACCTGGAGCCCCTGGGCAATAAATGGAGCCTGGCGGCCGAATACAGCTACAATAAGAATAATTCCACGTCACACCGGAATACCTTTGATAAAAGCAGCAATGGGAAGTATGAGAACCTGAACCCCATTTTCAGTAATAATTTCGACCTGGACGCTACCTCCAACAGCGGTATGCTGATCGCCAAGTATGTTTACAAAAAGCTCCGGTTCGCAGCCGGTTCCGGCCTCTCTTCTATCCGGCTGAACCTGAATGACCTGGACCGGAACAAAAAGAACGAATACAATTTCACCAACATCACCCCCCAGGCTTCCATCAACTATAATCTTAAACCACAATCCGGTTTAGGGATCAATTACCGGGGAACGACCCGCCAGCCCACCATCGACCAGCTGCAGCCCATCCGTAATAACGAAGACCCTCTGAATGAGTTTATCGGCAACCCTGATCTGCAGGTAGGCTTCAATCATAATGTCTCCATCTATTACAACAGTTATAAGGTTCTGAGTGCAAGAGGTATCTGGGCCAACTCCGGCATCAATTTCACACGCAACTCTATTACCCAGCGCATAACTATCTCCCCAACCGGTAAACGCACCTATCAGCCTGTGAATGTAAACGGTAATTATAACTGGTACTCCTGGAACCAGTGGAACAAAGGAGAAGGTGATAAGAAGTTCAACCACAGCGTGAGCCTGGAAGCCAATGGCGGCCGGAATGTTTCGCTGGTGAATGACCCATCGAATCCCGGCAGCTTCAATTTCAACCGGAATAACTATTATACCGTGTCCATCAACTACGGTGTACGGTATGAAGTAACTGATAAGTACCGCTTCTACCTGTCACCAAAGATCGGTTATAACAGCACCACCTCTTCCCTGAACCCTGATTTCAAGAATACCTATTATTCCTACGGCGGTAATGCGGAAGGCTTTGTGATGCTGCCCGGCAAGCTGGAGCTGAATACAGAAGTGAACTTTGATCTGCAGGAACGGATCAATGGATTTACGGGAAATCCCAACATTATCCTCTGGAATGCCAACATCGCACGAAAGGTGTTCAAGGATAAATCCGGCAAGATCATATTTCTTGCCAATGACCTGCTGAACAAAAACAAAGGCTTTACCCGAACTATTGACAGTGAGCGGGTCTATGAAGAAAGCTATCAGCGCATCAGCCAGTATTTCTTATTAAAATTCGAATGGACATTCTCTAAAATGCCCGGACAAAAATAATGACCATGAAAAAGATTGTTGTAATTGCCCTGCTGCTGTTTGCAGGAGCCCAGGTAAAAGCTCAGACCTTGTTTCATAATTCCGTCAAGATCGAATTTGAAAAAGTGGTGTATTCCCGCCAGCTGTACAAGGAATTGTCTCCTGAATGGTTCGATATGATCAAGGACCGGCTTCCGAACGAGACGACCTCTTATTTTGACTTTATTGGCGATACGACGCATTCGATCTTCAAGCCCGGACGGGAAATACCCGTCGACTCCCGGGCCATCAATATGAGCATTGCCGATAAGAATGTTGTATACAATGATTACAAAACCGGATTGACCGTAACCCAGAAACCGGTGTTTGAAGAAACCTTTCTGATGCAGGACAGCCTGCTGAAGATCAAGTGGAAACTGACATCCGACACCCGGAACATTGCTGGATTTGAATGCCGTAAAGCAGTGGGCATCATCGATGACTCCATTGCCGTATTTGCTTTTTATACCGATGAGATCCTGGTGAATGGCGGTCCGGAAGGAGCGCATGGCCTGCCAGGCATGATCCTGGGATTAGGAATGCCACGTATCCATACTACCTGGTTTGCCACGAAAGTAGAAGTGAACGGAGTCAACCTGAGCACCGTAGTACCGGCCACCAAAGGCAAAAAAGTGAATCGCCAGACCATGATCCAGTCCCTGGATAAGGTATTGAAGAACTGGGGCAATTACGGAAAGAATATGGTACTGAACTTTATTATTTAGCCAGTTCCAGGATCCAGATCGACTTACCGGGAATTTTCCAGGAGCCGGAAAGATCATTCACCTGTTGGGTGACGATGTTTCTGGCTTTTTTATATCCATTCGTCCGCTCTGCGAAGCGTGACAGGTCCACCTGCTTTTCTTCCGAGGCTGTATTCATGACCACCATTACCGTTTGTTTGGTATCATACCGGAAATAGGTATACACCCAGTCATCCGGAGTGAACTGCATCATTTTTCCGGTCTGGATGGCGGAAGCATGCTTTCGGAAATTGGCGATCGTACTGGTCCAGGTAACGACCTCATTCTCTTTTTCCGTTCTTCCTGCAGTCGTGAACTTATTCTGCGCATCCTCTTTCCAGCCACCCATAAAATCACCGCGAACGAGACCGTCGGGATTGGATACACCTTTCAGTAAGATCTCCGTTCCATAGTACATTTCGGGTATCCCCCGGGTGGTCAGCAGCCAGCCAATGCCTACCTTCAATTTGTCTATATCCTCATTAACCTGCGACAGAAAACGGGTCATATCATGATTGTCCAGCAAG
>DATAHC010000207.1:0-16772 GCA_036263415.1 Flavisolibacter sp. | reverse complement strand
CCTGCTACCGTGATCAGTGCCGGAGGAGGGGATATGATCGAAAACGCCCTGGCCCGACTGGACGAACTTATTGCCCTGCGCCCACAGCGCTACCTGATCAGTATCGGAAGCAATGACCTGCGGCACGGGAACGCACTGATGCAAACCCAATATGAAACCCTGGTGAATGCCCTTCTGGCAACCGGAGCCAGCGTGTATCATATGGTATTTCCGGAGGTACCCTCCAAACCCAATGCTGTAGATATGACAGGCTTTAAAAACTGGATTGAAACGACTTATAACAGCGACTATATACCGGAGGTATGGAATAATCTTTCCACCTCCAATGTGCTGAAACCGGGCTATGATGCCGGCGATGGCTATCACCTTAATCAAGCCGCCAATAATATGATCTATATGAGTATCAGGGACCATGGTGAACTGCCGAACCAGCATGCTTTACCCGTCCGGTTAATAAGCTTCCAGGCGATCGGTAAAGAGGATGGCCCTATTGCCCTCAGCTGGATCACCGACCCCGCGGAACAAGCGGACATGTATGTGCTACAGAGAAGCACGGATGGCCTTTCCTTTCATGACCTTGTTACCATTTCTGTAAACACCACCGGCATTTACGGTTATACCGATACGTTTCGGAAGGCTTCCAAAATCTATTATCGTCTGAGATTTAGGGAAAAAGGAGGCGCAGTGAGCTTTAGCTCCATCGTTAGCTGTGCAACCAGGACCCAAAAGCGCGAGCCCATTCAGATTCAACCTACTGCTACCGGAATCCAAGTTTTATTTGAGGCAGAACGTAAGTCTGCTCTTACCTGGGAATTATTTCATTCTACCGGTCAACTGGAAAGCCAGGGCCACGTGAATGTGCAACCCGGGAGGAATGCGTTCAGCATACCGCTACCGGCAATGCCAAAGACGATTTATTTTATAAGGATCCGATCCAACGGACCTACTCCTTCCCTCTTCAAAATACTGAGGTAAACGATCAACTCAGGCTATACAGTTCTTCCTGAAAGCGGTCCACATACTGTCCCACATGAAAACCATCCATGAGCGCATGGTGCACATGAATGGAAACCGGCATTTCCTTTTTACTTCCGTTTTCTGTCATCTTACCAAAGCTGATCTTTGGTATACAGTCCTTAAAGGAAAAAGCACGGGCATGCGACAACGACGTGAAATCGAGCCAGGGAAGCGAGGAATAATGGATCACATTCTCTCCTGAAAGAGCCGGCACCAGTCCCACACTATTGCGCACGCGGTCTACTTCCGCAGCCGCTTTCCGGAAGAAGACAGCCGGGTCTTCCTCGTAATCCATATAGGCAAAACCAAAACTGCCATCTGGCCGGTTGATGGTAGGCGAGGCGTGCACCTTGTCATGAATGATCACCTCATCGCCTGAAATCCGGTACCGGAAAGGCTCGGTGTGATTAGCTGCCTTCAATGACGCATACAGATAGGAAAGAAAAAAAGAATGGCCTGATGCTTTGGAAAACGCATAGGCTTGCGTACAATCGACCCGGATGCAGACCCCAAAGAAGGGTTCTTCAAACTGCCGGAACAGGTTGAAATGATCACGGCGGTGCCAGGTATCCAGAAACAGTTTTTTCATTACAGAAGGAATGGTATGATCTCGCGAATATTCTTTACTTCCTTGAAATGAGGGTGATCGATGGTGTGTTCGATCACTTCATGCGCCCAGGTGGTATGATACGGAACATGTATGGCATGTCCCCCCAGCTGCAGCACCGGCAACACATCAGACTTCAGGGAATTGCCGATCATCAGGAAGTTTGACGGCTGAATATCCAGGTGCCTGATCAGCTTCTGATAATCCCGTTCCCCCTTATCGGACATGATCTCAATGTGATGGAAATAATGCTCGAGACCGGAGTTCTTCAATTTCCGCTCCTGATCCAGCAGATCGCCCTTTGTAGCAACCACCAGGCGATACCGGCTTTTTAATGCCGTAAGCACTTCCTCTATACCCTCCAGCAATTCGATGGGCCTGGCCAGCAAGGCTTTTCCAAAGCCAATGATCTTATCGATGACCTCGATTGAAATAGTGCGGTTGGAAATATCCAGTGCCGCTTCGATCATGGAAAGCGTATATCCTTTGATCCCGTAACCATACAGCGGGAGGTTTCGGATCTCGACCTGGAGCAGTTCGCGGGAGCTGGTATGCTGAGGAAGGTAATCTTCCATTAAGGCGATGAATTCTTTCTCCGTTTCCTGGAAATAGGGTTCGTTGATCCAGAGCGTGTCGTCGGCATCAAACGCTATAACTTTGATATCCATATCTATAAATGAGACGCGAAATTACTATGCAACTGATTGACAGGGCCTAAATATTAAAACAGGCCCCTCTATTCATTAGCAGATCCGTACTGAAAACATTCTTTACGGTGTAGAAAAACTTCTACAATAGGCGGAGAATCAATAGAAAAGCCTTCTCCAACTATAGTCCTGCCCAAGCATCTGACAGCCCAAAACATGGGCCTGCTATTTGCGAACAAGTTACTGCCTGACTTACACCAATGCAAACAGAAAATAAACACAACCACTTACCGCGGAAAATTGCCAGGATCTTTCTGAAGACCGTTCTTTTCCTGCTTCTCTTTATTGTACTGATCTTTCTGCTGATCCTCACTCCTCCTGTTCAGCGGTTTCTGACCGGTAAGGTGGAGACCTATTTACAGAATAAGCTGAAGACCCGGGTTGAGATCGGAAGCATTTCATTTGGTCTTTCCGGCAATGTGAACCTGCAGAACATCTATATCGAAGATAAAACCAAGGATACGCTTTTATCCGGCGGCGCCCTGAAAGCCCATATCAACTTCATGAAGCTCTTTTCCAATGAGGTAGAGGTAAAGGATATAGAGTTACAGAATATAACAGCCAAGATCAAGCGCGTGTTACCGGATACGGTATTCAATTTTCAATTTATTGTAGACGCCTTTGTGACCAAGTCGGTGAATACGGATACGACCTCAGCACCTATGAAGCTGAACATCAGCGATATCAGCCTGGACAATGTGAACCTCAAGTTCAATGATGTGATCACGGGTAACGACATATTTGCCCATATCGGCAATCTTTCAGCAACCATAGACACCCTTGACCCTTACAAGCCGCATATAGATATGCCCTCGCTGATCGTACGCAATGTACAGGCGCGGGTGCGGCAGAGCAAACCCCTGATCACCCCAGAGCCTCTGTCAAAAGATCTGGCAGATGCCAGCGTGCCAACTACGATGCAGTTTGGATTCGGCACCATCGATATCAGTAAACTTTCCGTTGACTATGGCAATGATGTAAGCGCTTTCTATACTACGCTGAACCTGGGAACCTTCAAGGCGAAGGGCAAGCAAATTGACCTTGCCCACAATAAAATTTACCTGGACCAGGTGGAACTGGCCAATTCCACATCGATCGTTCGCCTCGGTAAAAAAGAAGCTGCCAAAGTGGTGGTGAAGGAAGTGAACCAGGAAATAGAAGCCCAGAAGACGGCCGGCTGGGATTTCCGAATCGATAAATTGCTGGTGGATAACAATACGATCCAATTTGACAATGACAATGATCCGCGCCTGGCCTATGGCATGGACTATTCGCATATCAACGCAAAAGAGCTGACCCTGCATGTGGAAGATTTCGTAATGAATACCGATACGGTAGCGGCCCGGGTAACAGAAGGCCATATGAAGGAGAAGAGCGGCTTTGTCCTGAACGAACTGCACGGTGACCTGCTCTATGCCAACAAGCAGTCTTACCTGAAAGACCTTTATATAAAAACGCCCGGCAGCGAAATCAAGCGCAGTGCCGTATTGGAATATGCCTCCCTGGATGAATTACAGAAGAACTTTCCAGCCACGGTACTGGATATAGAAGTAGTAGACAGCAAGCTACAGGTAAAGGATATTCTGACCTTTGCACCCCAGCTGCGCTCCAACCCTGCTCTCTCCAATCCGAACGATATCTGGGACCTGAACCTGGTAGCCAACGGTACGCTGAATAATTTAACCGTAGAAGACCTACGGTTCAACGGACTGAGAAATACCCAACTGAATGCACGGGGCACTCTTACGGGGCTGATGGACCCTGCCAAGGCAGGCGGACATTTTACCATCAACCGCTTTCATACCTCGCAGTCGGACCTGGCCCTGTTTACCGGCCAACGGCTCTCCAATGCCCAGATGAACCTGCCGGAAACCTTTGACCTTACCGGCACCATCGATGGCAATGCCGGCGCCTTCAACACGAACCTTAGCTTAAACTCCTCAGCCGGTTTTGTAGGTCTCAATGGCCGCTTCAGCAATGTGATGAATCCGGCTGCAACGACCTATAATGCAACCGTGCGTACCAATAACCTGCAGTTAGGTTCCATTTTACGGCAGCCAGACCAGATCGGCTCGCTTTCCGGCAATTTTACCATAACCGGCAAGGGAATCACTCCGGCAACCATCAATACTTCTTTAAAGGGAGTGATCACCAGCGTTGGCTATAATCATTACCAGTACCGCAATATCCGGCTGAACGGATCGCTGCGGCAGACTGCATTCACCGCCACGGCGGATATCAATGATCCTAATATTGACCTGAACCTTACTGCCAGAGGTAACCTGACCGATAATCCTACTTTTCAGGTCAATGGCATGATCGACAGTGTGAAAACACTTCCGCTACATTTCACTACACAGCCTTTAGTATTCCGGGGACAGATCGATGGACGGGTGAACAATGCCAATCCCGATCTGCTGGATGCCAACATCCTGATCACGCGTGCCTTATTTGTATCGGGCGAGAACCGCTTACCCCTGGATACCGTACAACTGGTATCCGGACGAAATGATACGGCCAGCTTTATCCGCTTCAACAGCGATATCGCCAATGCCAACATCACCGGGAATTATAAGATCACCGAACTGGGAACGATCATACAGAACACTATTCAACCGTATTTTTCAGTGACCCCGGCCGGACAATCCGTTACCGTTCAGCCCTATGATTTCCGGTTTACGGCAGATGTGGTGTATTCACCCATTCTGGCCAGCTTTGTTCCGGGGCTAACCGCTATGGATCCCATCCATGCCGAAGGCAGGTTTGCCACCGGAATGGGTATGAATGCATTGGTGACCTCCTCTCATTTAGCAATGGGAACGAATGACATTTCCGGCGTGAATATAAGAGCGAATACTTCGGACAGCGGCCTGGTGATCGCCGGTAATGTTGGACATATCAAAAGCGGCAGTTCTTTCGACATCTTCAATACCCGGCTTAACGCCACCGCGCTTAACAATACCATCAATTTCAATATGGGTATTGACGATCAGAATTCCCGTAACAAATACTACCTGAGCGGCGTTGTCAACCAACCTACTGCAGGAACCTATGCCATCCGCTTAAAACCGGATAGTCTTTTACTGAACTACGACTCCTGGACGGTGACCACCGACAATTTACTCACCATCAGTCCGCAAAACGTTACGGCCAACAATTTCGTGTTGTCGAGAAATGGGCAGCGACTCAGCATCAACAGCATCGATGGCAATGGAATGCCTTTACAGGTGGCGTTCACGGACTTCCGCCTGGCCACGATCACCGGTTTTGTAAAATCAGATTCCTTACTGGTAGATGGTGTGATGAATGGCAATGTGACCTTTCAGAACATTATGCAACAGCCGGTATTTACCAGCAATCTCACCATCAATGACCTGAGCATGCGGCAGGATACGATTGGCAATATCAATATGCAGGTGAGTACCGGAGACAACAACCGTTACAATACCAATGTAACCATATCGGGTAAAGGAAACGATATAGCCCTGACCGGTTATTTCGCTCCCGCCGGAAAAGACATCGACCTGAACCTCGACCTGGCCGTGCGAACGCTTCAACTGAAGTCACTGGAAGGCGCGATGGCCTCGGCTATTGACAATGCATCCGGAACCATCAATGGAGGCGTACGGATACGCGGTTCCTCCAGCAAGCCTTCCATACAGGGCGACCTGAATTTTAACAAGGCCAGCTTTGCCCTGACCATGCTGGGCAGCCAGTTCACGGTAGATAATGAAAAGCTTTCCGTAACCGAGAACGGATTGCAGTTCAACAATTTCACCATTCGTGATTCCGCTAACAATGCACTCAATATAAATGGTGATATCGCCACCACCAACTTCATCAACTATAAATTCAATATGGGCATCAGGGCTACCAATTTCCAGGTCCTGAATTCTACGAAAGCGCAGAACAAACTGTATTATGGCGAGATGAATATCAGTACCAATCTGCGTATTACCGGAGATGAGACCCGGCCGGTAGTAGATGGAACGCTCACTGTAAATGATGGTACGAGCCTAAGCGTGGTGATCCCCCAGCGGGAGCCCGGCGTGGTGGAGCGGGAAGGCGTTATTGAATTTGTAGACATGGACAGTCCGGAAAATGATTCCCTCTTCCTGGCTTATGATTCCCTGAATACCTCCAATGTATTAGGAATGGATGTAGCAGTGAACATCGAGGTGAAGAAAGAGGCTATCCTGAATGTGATCGTGGATGAGGCCAATGGAGATTTCCTGAATGTTCAGGGTGAAGCGCTGATCTCTGCAGGAGTGGATCCCAGCGGCAAGATTACCATGGTAGGAAACTATACCATAGATCAGGGAGCCTATCAACTATCCTTCAACTTCCTCCAGAGAAGATTTGATATACAGAAAGGCAGTACCATTACCTGGACCGGAGAGCCCACTTCCGCACAATTAAATGTGACTGCAGTTTACGTAGCGAATACGGCACCACTTGACCTGGTACAGGATCAGGTGGAAGGCTCTACACCAGCTATCCGCAATACCTACCTGCAAAAACTTCCCTTCCAGGTACACCTGAACCTTACCGGCGAACTGATGAAGCCCGTGGTAGGATTTGACATCATGCTCCCTGAAAATCAGAATTACGGGGTTTCCAATGATATTGTGACACTGGTACAATCGAGACTGAATCAATTGCGGGAAGATGAAGGTGAGATCAACAAACAGGTCTTCTCCCTCCTGCTACTAGGTCGCTTTGTAGGTGAAAATCCGTTTGAATCCAGTGGCGGCGGTTTCAGTGCCGGTTCCTATGCCCGTCAAAGCGTAAGCCGCCTGCTGACAGAGCAGCTGAACTCCTTAGCCTCCGGACTGATACAAGGCGTAGATATTAACTTCGATGTAGTCTCCTCCGACGATTACACCACCGGCTCGCGGCGCAACCGCACCGATCTGAATGTCGGCATCAGCAAACGGCTTCTTAATGACCGGCTGAAGGTAACCGTAGGCAGCAACTTCGGACTGGAAGGACCCTCCAACAGCAATCAGCAAAGTAATAATATAGCAGGCAACGTGGCAGTCGATTATCAGCTTACCAAAGACGGACGCTACCTGCTGCGCTTTTTCAGAAGAAACGAATATGAAGGTGTTGTAGATGGCTATATTATTGAAAACGGCCTAAGCTTTATTTTATCAGTAGATTATAATCGCTTCAGGGAACTATTACACAGAAGAAAACAACGGATCACTACGAACAGCTCAACACAAAATCCATAGGGTAATGAAGCAACAGCACTATTTTTTTTTCTTATTGATCGGGATGATGGCAGCAGCAGGATGCAACCCCACCAAGCGCCTGGCTGCCAATGAAAAACTCTATACCGGAGCCAGGGTCGATCTTTCCGGACCCGACCTGGCAGCACGTGAAAAAAAAGTGCTGCGCTCCGATCTTCAGGGTCTTACACGACCCAAGCCCAACACACGGGTGCTGGGTATTCCTATCAAGCTGAATATCTATAACCTGTTCTATAATAAAAAAACTACTTCCTTTTTTGGCAAGCTCAGAGACAAATATGGAGAAAAGCCGGTTTTACTCAGCCAGGTCGATCTGGAAAAGAATACCAAGGTACTTCAGAGCTTCCTGGAAAATAAAGGCTACTTCCATGCGAAGGTTACCGGAGATACAACCGTAAAAGGCAAACGGGCCAGTGCGACCTACAAAGCTGAAACAGGCAATCAATATAAGATCAATACCGTTCAATACCCTGCAGATAGCAGTGACTTAGGTCGTGCGATCAATGCGACCGCCAGCGGAAGCCTGTTGAAACCGGGAGAACCGTTTAACCTGGATGTGATCAAAGGAGAACGGATCCGCATCGACGCCTTACTCAAAGAGCGGGGCTTTTATTTCTTCAGTCCGGAATACCTGCTGATACGTACCGACAGCACGATCGGCAATAACCTGGTTAATCTGTATGTAGTGGTAAAGCCGGAAACGACGGATCAGGCCAGGCAGATATACCGGATCAATGATGTATTCATATACAGCAATTACAGCCTGAACCGGGCCCGCCTGGATACCAACCTTGCCAGTGCCATCAACTACAAAGGCTATACTATTATAGACCGAAGACAACGTTATAAACCCTATTTGTTTGAAGAGACCATGCAATTCGATTCGGCAGATATCTATAACAGGACAGACCATAATATTACCCTGAGCCGTCTAATCAATCTGAACCTGTTCAAGTTTGTAAAGAACCGGTTTGAAGTAGTGAATGCCGATTCGCCCAAGCTGAATGCCTATTATTACCTGACGCCCCTGCCTGGCAAATCGCTCCGTGCAGAGCTGACAGCCATATCCCGCTCCAATAACCTGAATGGCTCACAGGTGACACTCAGCTGGCTGAATCGTAATGTATTCAGAAGCGGAGCCCATCTGAACTTCAGTGCCTATGTTGGATCGGATGTTCAATTCAGCGGCGCCTTAAGCGGTTACAATACTTACCGCACGGGGGCTGAAGTGAGCCTGGTGGTACCCCGCTTCGTTGTACCGTTCATGAATCTCCGCAAGCGCGGTCCGTTTGCTCCCCGTACCAATATACGTGTGGGATATGACATCCTGAACCGGAGAAAGCTTTATACCCTTAATTCCTACCGGGCTGAATATGGCTACACCTGGAAGGTGAGCCAGGAAAAACAGCATGAGCTGTTCCCGATCAGCATAAACTATGTGCAGCCGCTGAATGTGACGCAGGAGTACCGGAATCTTCAGGACTCCCTTCCCGGCCTGGAACGGGCGATTGAACCCCAGTTCATACTAGGGTCCAATTACCAGTATACCTATAATCAACTGGTGAATGGACAGCAAAAGCCGAATGCCTTTTACTTTAATGGCCTGCTGGACCTATCGGGAAACATAGCCGGGTTATTTACCCGTCCGAATGTGAAAGAAGGCGATACGGCACTAATTGCCAAAAGAGCCTTTTCGCAATATGTGAAGATGGAGGTTGACTTCCGGTATTACCGCAGGGTGGGATTGAAATCCACCTGGGCCAACCGTATTGATTTTGGCTATGGCATTCCTTATGGCAACTCTACACAGATCCCCTATGTGAAGCAGTTCTTCATAGGAGGCAATAACAGCCTGCGCGGATTCCGCAGCCGTTCCGTAGGTCCCGGTACCTACTTCCCGGTTAATTCCAAAAACATTATCCCCGACCAGACCGGCGATATTAAACTGGAGCTGAATACAGAATTCCGTCCGCATATCGGCGGGCCACTTTACGGAGCCCTGTTTTTAGAAGGCGGAAATATCTGGCTGAAAAATGATTCCACATTTACACATAAACCGGGCTCACAGTTCACCGGACAGTTCCTGAAGCAACTGGCGGTGGATGCCGGTGTGGGTATACGCCTGGATATTACCATCTTCGTGATCCGCTTTGATGTAGGATTCCCCTTACGCAAACCCTGGGAGCAAAATCCCTGGGTGATCAATCAGATCCAGTTCAATGACCCGGCCTGGCGGAGACAGAATATCGTTTATAACCTGGCTATCGGGTATCCATTTTAAGGCGTGAGGACGTTTTACGGATGATCCTTTTCAGGAGTAGTACTGGCAAGCATGGCTTGCCAGTACCGTTTAGGGGTGTGCGTTAATTATGGCTGTGTGATTACCTTCGCACGTACAAGCACCTTCATAAAATGGAAAAACAATTTGAGATCATCAGAAAAACGAGACAATTCCTCCTGAATATCATCAGCGATCTGTCTGCCGAGCAATTGAACCAGGTACCAACAGGGTTTAACAATAATATTATCTGGAATGTGGGCCATATCATTGCCGCCCAACAGGGCGTCTGCTACAGAAGATCGGGCTTACCTTTATTAATTCAGGATTCTTTCTTTGAGCAGTTCAAACCTGAAACCAAACCTCAGGGCACCATAGATGCAACGGAAATACAAGCTATCAAAGACCTGCTTTTCTCAACACTTGATCAGCTGGAAGCCGACTATAAGGCCGGTGGCTTCAAAAATTATATTTCCTGGACCAACCGCTATGGAGTGACCCATGATACAATAGAAGATACGATCAACTTCCTGCTGTTTCATGAAGGTCTTCACATGGGCTATGTGATGGCTTTAAAGCGTTGCGTGCAGAAATAGCCTGGCACTGGTAGCCGGTTACCGGCATTTCATCCAAATGTTGCTTCAATTCATACGGAATCGGATTGATCCCGGTTGCACCGGGCTTTAGCTTGCACCGCAAAGCAATCAATCATGATCCGGAAGATCTTAAAATGGACGGGCCTTATTATTTTATTCCTGCTGGCCGGTATTACTGTAACGACG
Source organism: Flavisolibacter sp. (assembly GCA_036263415.1). Classification (GTDB taxonomy): domain Bacteria; phylum Bacteroidota; class Bacteroidia; order Chitinophagales; family Chitinophagaceae; genus Flavisolibacter. The sequence goes on along the minus strand of DATAHC010000207.1, from coordinate 6,126 downwards.
ATGGCCAGGCAGCATTTGAAGTATGAAGCGGAATACCCTACGATCAAAGCATCGAAAGATTCTGCCCTGATCGCAAAGGGGAGGCATATTGTACTGGGCCCCGGGCATTGCCTTGATTGCCATAGTCCCATCAAGAATGTGGATTCCGTTCTGAAGCTGGGACAGGATCCGCCATTGAGTGGTGGCATGGCGTTTAAACTACCCTTCGGAACATTTTATACCAGAAACCTGACTTCTGATCCGGAAACCGGCCTGGGTAACTTTACAGATGGTGAGATCGCCCGCGTATTACGTCATAGCGTAAAGAAAAACGGTGAAGCCGTGTTACCCTTCATGCCCTTTCAGGATCTGTCTGACGAAGACCTTACGGCTGTTATCTCTTATCTGAGAAGTACCAAACCTGTAAAGAATAAGGTACCAGATCATAGCTATAATGCGATGGGCGCCCTGATAAAAGCCTTTCTTATAAAGCCTTCCGGTCCTTCGCAGCCTCCTGTAGCTTCCGTAAAGGCCGATACAACGGCAGCCTACGGACGACACCTGGTTATGGCCGTTGCGAATTGTAATGAATGTCACACAAAGCGGGATGGCATCGGCGCCTATGTAGGTGAGCCCCTTGCCGGAGGAACCGAATTTTCGGAAGAAGGCCATCCAACGCTCTATACGCCGAACCTTACCCCCGACCCATCGAGCCGCATCTATGGGTGGAGTGAAGCTGATTTTATTAAACGATTCCGGATGGGGAAGCTGATCTCGTACAGCCATATGCCCTGGGAATCCTTCGGACGGATGACCGATGATGAACTGAAAGCCATTTATAAATATTTGAAAGAACTGAAGCCTGTAAAGACTACGTTTCCGGCTGTAAAGGAAGCGGGTAAATAACAGATATGCCGTGCTGCCTGCCACCGGCAGCACGGCATGTCAATACGTAAATGAACGAATTAATTGTAAGTAGTTTCACTTTTTTACGTGCTCCAAAAAGATACCATTAATCTTTGGAGGTAAGCCGACAGATGCCCTGAAACCATTGCCCATAAAGGGTTTTATAAAATCATTAAGGATTTTGACATCCCTATTCCTGCTTAAATCTGATTGCGGATCCCTGAATTACGGTTATAGCTTTGCATCAGAATAGATAACCTACCCTGATCTGCTGACAGATCAACATCATTGCTTGCGATCCTACGATTGCTTTTCATGAATAAAACTTTTTAAACAATAACTATTCAATATGAAAAAGCAAATGATGAAATCACCACGTATTACCACTGTAATGGCCCTGATGACCTTAATGGCCGTTTTCTTCTCCGGATTTACTACCCTTCACGCTCAGGAAAAAGCAACGACTGAACCCAAGCCCGTAGTTAAGTACCTGGGTAAGATCAATGGACAGCCTTTATTGCAGGTTGAATTTGATGGCACTGAAGACAAGCCGTACTTAGTGAGCGTTCAGGACGCCCAGGGATACCTTCTTTATTCTGATAAATTCACCGGCCGTAAATATTCCAAACGTTTTCAACTGGCCCAGGATGAATCAGGACCTATGAAGATCTCTCTGACCTTTACATCCGGCAAGGAAAAACAATCTCAAACTTTTGAGATCAGCACCATCTCCTACATTCAGGAAGACGTTGTATTAACAAAATTAAAATAACATAGTAGCCGGCTGAATCTGCAAACAGGATTCTGCCGGCACTTATTTTACCGCCTGTTTTTTATCCCTATTCTATTTCTGCCAAAAGCCGTTGCTAACCCTTCCAAGCTAAGCTGATTTGAATTACCTTTTCGATCCAATTGAACAGGTCATGAACGTTAGCTTGCTGCTCCAGAATATAGCCAAACATATTCAGCTCGATCCGGTTGAGATCGATTATTTCACTTCCCTGCTTCATGAGAAAAAGCTAACCCGCAAGGCCTTCCTGCAACGGCAGGGAGAAGACTGTCCTTATATTAATTTTGTTGTGAGCGGCGCTCTGCGCGCTTACTATTCAGACGAGACGGGAAAAGAATCCACTATCATGTTTGCCATCAACGACTGGTGGATCACCGATATGTATTGCTTTCTCAACGAACAAAAAGCAATGGTAAGCATTGTAGCCATAGAGGATTGCGAGTTGCTGCAGCTGCACAAAAGATCGCTGGATAAACTGTTTAATCATATCCCGAAGTTTGAACGGTATTTCAGGATACTGATGCAAAATGCGTATACCCGTGAACAGGTCAGAATGCTACAGAGGCTTTCTTCTCCTGCAGAAGTCCGCTACCTGCAATTCCTGGAAAAGTATCCGCAAATGATCCGGCACATTACCCAGAAACAGCTGGCGAGTTACCTGGGCATCTCACCGGAATTTCTCAGTACCATTCGAAAAAAGCTGAGCAGAAAAAGTATTTCTTAATCTATATTATTGGAAGAGCAACGGCCAGGGCTTTCTTTTGTATCATGAACGAAAATATACGCCACCTTCAGACGGAGATCCTGTCTGACAACTGGTATACCTTAAAGAAGGTGACCTATGAATACCGGAACAGAAAAGGAGAATGGCAGGCACAATCTAGGGAAGCTTATGACAGAGGTAACGGTGCCGTGATCCTGTTATACAACCGATCGCTGAACACGGTACTCCTTACGCGGCAATTCCGAATGCCTACCTACCTTAATGGTAATGAAAACGGACTGCTGATAGAAGCCTGTGCCGGCTTGCTGGATCAGGACAATCCCGAAGATTGCATCAGGCGTGAAACAGAAGAAGAAACCGGTTACCAGATCAGGGAAGTTACCAGGCTGTTTGAAGCCTATATGTCTCCAGGTTCGGTTACAGAGATCCTTCATTTCTTCATGGCAGAATATTCCCCTGAGATGCAAATTCACAGCGGAGGCGGAGTTGCCCATGAAACAGAAGACATAGAAGTGCTGGAGATCCCGTTTCCCCAGGCGATAGAAATGATGAGAACGGGTGCGATTAAAGATGCCAAAACACTTTTGCTGCTACAGTACGCGCAACTGCATGAGTTACTTCGCGCATCAGGCGCTTAGCAATTCAATGAGCGCTTGCCTCACCTTCTGTGCATTGGGCAGCATTGCGCTTTCGAGGCCTATATTCAGTGGAACAGCCGGAAGGTTCAAGGCGCCCATTACCTCTACAGGGGCATCCAGCCATTGAAAGCAATGCCTGCTAATGCGGCAAGCCAGCGCTTCGGCAAAAGAATTATTTTGCTGTTCTTCTGTAAGTACCAAACATTTTCCATGTCGTCGTACTGTTTCGTATATCAAGGCTTCATCCAATGGGAACAGCGTTCGTAAATCGATGATCTCCACCTTTCCCTCCAGCTCCCGGGCAGCTGATTTTGCCCAATAGACACCCATACCATAGGTAATGACTGCCACCGATTCCCCCTCTTCGATTGCCGCTGCCGATGCTTTTAAAACAATATTGCCTTTGCCGAAGGGCAGAATGTAATCATTGCCCGGCTCAATGGTTTTAGCCTCTTCCGTACCTGGCACCTTGCTCCAGTACAAGCCTTTATGCTCCAGCATCACTACCGGATTCGGGTCATAATAGGCAGCCTTCATCAGGCCTTTCATATCCGCTGCGTTGGAAGGGTACGCGATCTTAATTCCTTTGATCGTAAGCAGCGTAGATTCCACACTTCCACTATGATAAGGTCCACCCCCGCCATAGGCGCCGATAGGCACCCTGATGATAGTTGATACCGGAAACTTACCACAGGACAGGTAACAGGATTTGGATATTTCCGTAACCAGCTGATTAAATCCCGGATAGATGTAATCGGCAAACTGCACTTCTACAATAGGCTTCAATCCAACCGCACTCATACCTACTGTAGATCCTATAATATAGGCTTCCTGAATGGCCGTATTGAAAACCCTGTGGTCTCCGAACTGCTCACCCAGGGTAGCTGCCTCGCGAAATACACCACCCAGCCTTTTGCCTACATCCTGTCCATAAAGCACACAATGTTCATCCTCTTCCATCAATTCGCGTATGGCAAAAAGGGCGGCATCTACCATCAGCACCTTCTCTTTATTCACCGGGGCTCTGTCACCTACTTCTTCGGTTACGGGTGTAGGTGCAAAAACATGTGCAAATACATTGGCCGGATCCGGCTCCGGAGCTGCCACGGCCTTATCGAACTGCTCCTTTACTGATGTCCATACTTCCTGTTCGATCTGCAGCAGGTAACTCTCTCCAAAATCATCGGACAGCATCTGCCTAAACCGGGGAAAGGGATCATTGCAGGCATGTTTGGCAAGATCTTCCTCTGTTCTGTAAAACTCCTTTCGCACTCCGCTGGTATGATGATTCAGCAGGCAGACCTTAGCATGTACCAGCCAGGGCCTTCTATGTTCCCGTACATCATCGAACACCGCTTTCAGGCTGGTATAGCTTTCTACGAAATCCGTTCCGTCGATACGGATCTTATTCATTCCTTTGAATCCTTCCGCATACTCAAATGCATCCATAGCCCGGCCTTCTTCAGCCGATACGCTGATACCCCATTCATTATCCTGTACGAGGTAGATGATTGGTAACTGCTTCAATACAGCAAACTGCATCGCTTCACTGACCTCCCCTTCCGTTACACTGGCATCCCCCAGGGAGCACAGCACCACAGCAGGCGTTTTGCCTTCGGGACGGCCATTTATGGTTTCCAGGTATTGTATGCCCTGTGCCACACCGGTAGTAGGAATGACCTGCATGCCCGTAGCACTGCTCTGGTGGATGATCTTAGGCTTGTCGTCAACTTTGGAATTGGGATGAGAATAATAACTGCGGCCGCCGGTGAACGGGTCATCAGCTTTGGTGAGCAACTGGAGCATCAGTTCGTAAGGAGTCCATCCCATACCCAGTAAAAGGCTTTCATCCCTGTAGTAGGGACTTACCCAATCCTGCGGCATCAGATTGAAAGCTGCGGCCAGTTGTATGGCCTCATGCCCCCTCGAAGTGGAATGTACATATTTGGTAAGAGTCCGGTTCGCCTCATAGGTTTCCGCCATGATCTTAACACTGTACATCAAACGGAACGCCTTCAACAATAAATTACGGTCAATCATATAGCTGGAGTGGGCGCTAAGTTCGTCAAAATTGAATAATGTTCCTTACGAACTATCATCATATAACCCAAGGCAGCTGCCTACGGAAATATAGCGAATATGGTACCGTGACTTATTTCACATCGAGGGTGAGCATGCTTTCGCCATCGAGAAAAGCCTCGATATCGTCACCCACCACGATTTCACCAACACCCTTAGGTGTTCCGGTGAAGACCAGGTCGCCGATGTTCACAGAGAAATAATTGGAGATATAGGAAACAATGGAATCAAAGTCGTGGAGCATATCTCTGGAATTACCTTCCTGAACCACTTCTTTATTCTTTTGCAGGGAGAAATTGATTTCCTTTTTGTTTTTTAGGTTGGCTATCGGTATCCATTTACCAATGACAGCGGAGTTATCCCAGGCTTTGGCCTTTTCCCAGGGCAATCCTTTTTCCTTCAGTTCATTCTGGATATCCCTGGCCGTAAAATCAATGCCTGTAGTTACGGCATCATAATATTTATTGGCAAATTTTTCCTGTATGTATTTACCGTTTTTAGAGATCCGCAATACAAGCTCACACTCATAATGCAATTCATTTGTAAACTCAGGATAATAAAATGGTGTATGGGGCTGTAACAAAGCGCTTTTAGGCTTCATAAAGATCACCGGCTCATCGGGAATGGCATTTCCTAACTCTTTAGCATGATCAGCATAATTTCGGCCTACGCAAAATATCTTCATAATGAAGTAATGGGTTTTTGGTTAAATATTAAGGGATATACAATTCAATGAACAGCCATCCCAGATATTTATGGTTTTACACCGAAATTGGAATTTACAAGGGAAACTTACCAGTGTGTTGGTGCGCTAAAATAATTAATAACTCTTATACATCATAACGTAATTTCCACATTGTTGAATTTATTCATTGCATTATTTAAACCTGCTGTGGCAAATGTTTCAATTACCTCCACGCAGAGTTCGATCTTACGCTGTACAATGGGCGCTTCCTCCTTCAGCCATTTTCCCAGAACGAAATCAGCTTGCATGCCTTTTGGATATTGAT
>DATAHC010000206.1:0-5671 GCA_036263415.1 Flavisolibacter sp. | reverse complement strand
CCGCCGGACAGCGCCATCATGGCGGTGGGCCGTATCAAGGAAGTGGTGGTACGAAAAGGCGAAGGCTTTGGCGTCAGCAATATCATGAAGATCACACTCAGCTGCGATCACCGAAGTGTAGATGGGGCCGTAGGAGCTTCTTTCCTGCAGACCTTCAAAAAGTACCTGGAGAATCCGGTGACCATGCTGGTGTAAAAAATAAACGTTCAGTGAAAACATTTGAAACGGTCGCTCACAGGCGACCGTTTCTTTTTTTATTACACTCCTGATTGCTGTAAGGGTGCTTCCGTGATGAGTTTCACGCGGCCGGTTCGTTTCAGGGCGCCCCAGCCCTGCAATTCTCCTTTGATGGCTTTGCGTACCGATTTGAACAGAACCCACCATAAGATCCAGCGATAAAGCAATCGTTGCGGAAAGATCCAGACCAGTCTGCCCAAGCTTTCTTTTTCCAGCCGGAAGGCGATCACTGAAATACCGGCATCAAACAACAGGAAGGCGGCATAATAGGGCAGCAGCGTTGCGCTGTTGCCGGTAAGTAAGCCTGTCAGCATGAACAGGTCTGCCAGCGGTATAAAGGCAGGTATGCAATACTGAAAGAGCAGGATATTGGGCAGTGCCAGGCATCCCAGCCATTTATAGGAGGGATTGAAGACCATATCACGATGCTTCCACAAGGTTTGAAGCACACCGAAGTTCCAGCGGAACCGTTGCTTCAGGAACTGGTTCAGCTTTTCCGGAGCCTCCGTCATGGCAATGGCCTTGTTTTCATTTTGAACCCGGTAGCCCTCTTTTAACAAGCGTATCGTAAGATCACAATCTTCGGCAAGTGTATCCGTGGTGAAAAGGCCGGCTTCGATCAGAGCTTGTTTTCGGAAAGCGCCGATAGCCCCGGGAACGACTGTTATGGCATTCACGGCGGCAAAGGCCCTTCTGTCGAAGTTCTGGCTGGTGATGTATTCAATAGCCTGCCAGCGGGTTAGCATATTTACCTCATTGCCTACTTTCACATTACCGGCAACTGCGCCAATCCTGCCTTCCGCATCGGCCAGGAAATGCTTCATCAGGTGTGAGATGGCATCCGGCAGCAGCTGCGTATCGGCATCGATACAGACCACATAGTCGCCCTGCGCTTTGCCGATACCGAAATTCAGGGCTGAGGCCTTTCCTCCATTGGGCTTGGTAAAGACCTGTACAGCCGGATGATCCTGAAAGGCGGCTGCTACTTTCGCGAACGTCGCATCCTTACTTCCATCATCAATGAACAGGATCTCGAAATGCGGATAATCCGTTTTCAGCAGGTTATGAAGTGACGCTACCGCATTCACTTCTTCATTATAAGCGGGTACAATGACCGATACGAGAGGATAAGCGGAGAAGGTCGGCAGCAGAGCACCGGTTCGCTTTTCCAGGCCAAGCTGCTTCCGGGTGAGCAGGGCCATAAGCACTAACCGGCCTATTGAAAGCAGGATAAAGGCCAGGAAGAGTGCAAATAAAATATGGCTGAGATAATAGCCGGCCACTGCCATCATATAATTCGCTTCAATCAGGTAGTACCCGCTGCCTTTGGGCACGGGTGGCATCAGGTCTTCTTTCTTTTTGCCAAGCAGGTCGGCAATGGTAGTAAAGGTGTACCCCCGCTTCTGGTAATAATCGATGATGCGGGGCAATGCCTCCAGGGTAGCCTTGCGGCTGTCGCCACCGGCATCATGAAGGAGAATGATATTACCGCCGGTCGCTTTTCGTTCATCGGCGTCGATCTGTTGCTTGCGTTGTACCACTCTCTGGAAAATGGAGTCGGCAGAGACGCCAGGTTCCCAATCCAGGGGATCGATCGATTCTCCTACATCCAGATAGTTTTTGGTGCGGGCTATGGCTACGGGTAGCAGTTCTTCTTTCTTTTCAGGGGTGAAGTCGGCATTGTACGGGGCCCTGAACAATACCGTGGAATGACCCGTAATACATTCGATCAGCAGGCGGGTCGTTTCCATTTCAATGATCGCGCGCTTGTGACTAACATCGGCAATATTGGGATGGGTAAACGTATGATCGCCGATCTCGTGCCCTTCCTGGTAGATTCTTTTAACAAGAGGAATATGGTTCTCTGCATTCATGCCCACTACAAAGAAGGAGGCGGGTACTTTCCGGGAAGCCAGTACGTCCAGGATCTTTGGGGTCCAGGTGGGGTCGGGGCCATCGTCAAAGGTCAGGACCAGTTTCTTTTTGTTCCGGATGGTATCCGCGCCGTTCCATCCGAACTTACGGGCGATGAAAGAAGCGGGCAGGCTGTCGTAATTCTCTTCGGAGATCAGCCATTCGGATGAATCGATCTCCGGCCGGATCATGCCTTTATGGGGCGTTACCAGCACGTCAAGGATCTCTCCGAAGCCGGAGTAGGAAACATTATCAGGGGTCCGAAGCTGGGCAAAGGTGCCAAAGTCAAAATTCTTTACCGAATCCTTTGCCATGCTTTTATTGTAAAAGCTCCAGATCCGTTCATCTTCCGAGCCCAGTCTCCACAAGGCTACACCCGCCATGCCGCTCTCCTGCGCAAACCGCATGGCATTGAAGGTAGTGGCGGCATCAGTGAAGTAGGCCTGGTGTATGGCATTGTCATCATCGTAATAGGAAAAATGAAGATTGTAGGTATCGTTATTATAGTCGATCCGGGCCTGCGCCTCTTTCGCCAGAGCCAGCGCTTCCTTGTAGGTGAGTACACTTACATCGCCCGGCTCTTTACTGTTATCCGGCCAGTCATAACCATAGGCCGCCAGTCCCAATACCAGTTTGCCGGCCGGCAGTTTGCGAAGGGTATTGTCCACGGCTGCCTCGATCCATTTTTGTTCGGCTACCGGCCCTGCCTTGGTTCCCGGTGCATATTCATCATAGGCCATCAAAAACAGGTAATCGTTATAGCGGCTCAGGGCTTCCGTATTATAGTCGTCATTGAAAGGGATCACATCCTGCGACACCAGGAAGCCTTTTGCGTGCAGGCGTTCATAGATTTCTTTCTGAAACGATACCAGGCCTTCATCGGAAGTTTCGCGCAGCTCCTCCAGGTCGATATTAATGCCTGTACAATGATACTGTTGTAAAAAGGTAACCACCTGCCCGATCAGGTGCGCGCGTTTGCGGCTATCCGACAGAATGCGGTGTACGGCATCGCCATGAAAGGTCTTATCCTTATCGTAGAAGTTCGACAGCATGGGCATGATGGAGATGCCGGCCTGTTTCATAAGGGCCAGTCCCCTGGCGTCTACCGTACTGTAAAGAGTATCCGCTTTCGGATCAATGAACAGCCATTCGGGGATCACCAGATTCAGCTTGCTGATGTTGCGCTGCAGCGAGGTATAGGAGTCGGCATTCCAGGTAACGTAAAAGGCCGACCGTATGCTTACAGGTTGGTTGCTCCCGGCTAGCGGTTGGCGGTAGGCATGTTTACCTGCCTGCAGCTGCTTCTGCGTAAAGTATTGCCGGTAGCCTTTATACTTTCTTGCGAGAAGGCTGTTTTTGGAAAGGAAATTAGGCGGACCGGCCAGGGCCTGTTTATACGATTTCAGCTCGGGTATATCAGGTAGCTTTTCGGTCGTTAATGCCAGTATGATCAGCAGTAATGCCAGGGGCAGTGTAAGAAAGAGGATCCGGGTGCTCCATTTGTAACGCTGCCACCGGGAGGAGGAGTTGGTTTGAAAGATCTGCTGTTGCATGTTGGCATTTTGAGTAACAGCACAAAGGTTCAAAACCTGATGTTAAGGCAAAACAGTTTGAAGTGAACAACATGTTAACGGCCGGTATCAGAAATCCAGTTCCAGGCGCAGGCGGTCTCTCAGTTCTTTTACAAGCGGGTATTGCTCAATGATCTTCTGGTATTGTTCCTTGGAAGACAAGGGCATATCATACACCGGTTTCTCTTCCGTGCTTTCGATCAGAACGATCAGGATCTGCAGCTGCCGGTTATGAAGGTGCTCTTTCAGGAAATCACAGGCCTTGTTGCGCTCCAGTTCCAGGAACTTCTGGTTAATGTTATTGGTTACGATCGCTTCGAAGCTGCAGTTGTCCTTTACGTTCAGTTCTGCCGTTTCAAAGCTTTGCCAGGCAGGGTTTTTTTGTTCCTTCAGCAGGTCAATGAATTTCAGCCAGGCTTCCTGCAACCTTTCGGCGGTCAATGGAAGATCGGTGATCACCTTCCCTTCATTTTCATGGCTCACCTTCTGGCGTATTGCTTCCAGGGAAGAGAGTTTGGATTTTCCGTTGGAAGGCTTTACGGCGGTCCGGGCAGGTTCTGCTGCCGGAGCTACTTCTTTTTCAGCTGGTTTTGCCGGGCGTGGGGGCTCCGGCTGTTTGGCTACGGGTTTTTCAGTTTCTATGATCAGTCGGGCTTCCTGTTTCGGATCAGGAGTGGTCAGGTTTTCTTTAGCCACCGGCACGCCTATGGGTGTGATGGTGCGGAACGGAATAGCGCGGGCTGATTCAACGAGTTTTTTTTTATCGACCCCGGAACTTCCGGCGGTAAGTTGTAAGGCCTGGTTCAGATAACACAGCTTGATCAGTGCCAGTTCTACGTGCAGTCTTTTATTGCGGGCCGACTTGAATTGGATCTCGGCTTCATTAAGAAGATTGAGCGCGCTGACCAGGTAGCCTGCCTGTGTTCTTTTAGCGGTTTCCTGGTAGCGTTGGCGAAACGTATCGACGACTTCCAGCAGTCCGGCCACGCGTTCGTCTTTGCAGATGAGCAGGTTGCGGAGGAATTCAGAAAAGCCGTTCAGCACCATATCCCCTTCAAAACCTTTTTTATCAATATCATCATAGAGCAGCATGGCACCGGAAAGGTCCTGGTTCAGCATGCAGTCCACCAGCTTGAAGTAATAATCGGCATCCAGGATGTTCAGGTGTTCAATGGTATTTTCATACGTCACCTCACCGTTGGTAAAGCTAACGATCTTGTCCAGGATACTGAGGGCATCGCGCATACAGCCTTCGCTTTTCTGGGCAATCAGCTGGAGCGCGGTATCCTGGGTCTGGAAATGTTCTTTACGGGCAATTCCCGCCAGGTGATCCACAGTGTCCTGTAAAGTGATCCGCTTGAAATCGAAGATCTGGCAACGGCTTAATATCGTTGGTAAGATCTTGTGCTTCTCGGTAGTGGCCAAAATAAAGATGGCATAGGAGGGAGGTTCTTCCAGTGTTTTGAGGAAAGCATTGAAGGCCGAGGAGGACAGCATGTGCACCTCGTCTATGATATAGACCTTATATTTTCCGGCCTGCGGCGCAAAGCGCACCTGCTCAACCAGGCTGCGGATATCCTCCACCGAGTTGTTGCTGGCCGCATCCAGCTCGTGGATGTTCATGGACGTGCCTTCGTTGAACGATGTGCAGGAATGGCATTCATTGCAGGCTTCCCCTTCCTTTGTCGGATGCTCGCAATTAATGGTCTTTGCCAGTATCCGCGCACAGGTGGTCTTGCCTACGCCTCTGGGCCCGCAGAACAAAAAGGCATGCGCCAGGTGGCCGGTCCGGATGGCATTTTTTAAGGTGGTGGTAATATGCTCCTGTCCCACTACGGTATCAAAAGCCTGGGGACGATATTTTCGCGCTGAAACAATGAATTTTTCCATACTGATCCTCGGCTGCTAAGGTAACGGAATTTGAAGGGTTCGCCGCCTGTAAGGCCCGG
>DATAHC010000205.1:0-4098 GCA_036263415.1 Flavisolibacter sp. | reverse complement strand
TTCCTTTTTCCTGGTTCCAAAGAATAGCTTCGCCACTACGGACGACGTGTATGAAATGCGGCAATTGCTGAAGGCGAAGGTGCGGAAGTAGTGAGAAGTCAATAGTGAGTAGTCAATAGTAAGAATGTGGCTTCTGAATCGGCAGTTTCTAAGCTTTTTAATTGTAGTTGTACTGAAGTCTGAAGTCTGAAGTCTGAAAACTGACGTCTCGTAAAGCTATTGGCTGTGGACGGTCGACAGTGGACCGTGGACTGATTCACAATTCTTTTTCCATTACATAATGGGGAATCGTGATCTCTTCAAATTCTTTCCCGAATTTCTTGTAGCCCATTTTCTCATAAAACCCAAGAGCATTCTTGCGGGCATGCATCGTAATACGCTTATAGCCGCGGTCGCGCGCCAGGTTTTCAGCAAACTGCATCAGTGCCTTACCAACACCTTTTCCCTGCAGGTCGTTCAATACGGCCATCTGCCTAAGGCGAACCGTACCGGGCTCTTCCTCAACCAGCATGCAGCAGCCCAGCATCTGATCGTCCTCATATGCGGCCATCAGAAGATTATCCTTTTCACTTTCCAGCTCATCCGGAGTAAAGCTCATACCCAACGGTTTACGCAAAATATCATCACGCAATTTTATCATTTGCTGATATTCCTTAGAGCCATGATCGATTATTTTTAATGCCATTCCGGTATGCGTTGAGAGGGTTCAATTTACAAATATCGGCTTACGTGACCAATTGCAAGTTTCATACACTTTTTTTTCTGCGCAGAAGGTTTTTAATTTCATGCCCGATGGAAAACAACATTACTGTTGGATAATCCAAAAACTTATATTTTTGCACCACTATAACCAAACTTTTACAAAATGTCAGACATTGCAGCAAGAGTAAAAAAGATCATTGTAGACAAACTGGGCGTTGATGAAGCAGAAGTAAATAATGAGGCTTCTTTCACGAATGATTTGGGTGCTGATTCATTAGACACCGTGGAACTCATCATGGAATTTGAAAAAGAATTCAATATATCTATACCTGATGAGCAGGCTGAAACCATTACTACTGTTGGTCAGGCTGTTTCTTACCTGGAAGAGCACGCAAAGTAATTAAGAAGCAGTTCCGCCCAGGAACCTTATAAAAAATTCCGCCTTCGGCTGTCATTCAGCGAAGGCGGTTTTCTCTTATTTAAAATTCTAATGTGGGCCGTACAATACAATTAAAGCGGGTTGTGGTAACCGGGATGGGTGCTTTAACGCCTCTGGGAAACAGCATCACAGAATACTGGAACAATCTCCGGAATGGCGTGAGCGGATGTGATTTCATTACCAACTTCGATGCCTCCAAATTCAAAACCCGGTTTGCCTGTGAGATCAAGAATTTCGATCCCACCAGTTACCTGGACCGGAAGGAAGCTCGAAAGCTGGACCGCTTTACGCAAACGGCGCTTGTTGCCAGCGACCAGGCGGTATTGGATGCCGGTATAGATGCCACCAATGTGGATGTGGACCGCGTAGGTGTGGTTTATGCCAGTGGCATTGGCGGCCTGATCACCTTTCAGGAGGAAGTTACCAATTTTGCCAAAGGTGATGGTACGCCCCGTTTCAATCCTTTTTTCATTCCCAAGATGATCCTGGATATCGCAGCCGGACATATCTCCATGCGGCACGGTTTCAGAGGGCCCAACTTTGCCGTAGTAAGCGCCTGCGCTTCTTCTACCAATGCCATGATGGAAGCATTCAACCTGATCCGCATGGGTAAGGCCGATGTGATTGTTACAGGTGGTGCGGAAAGTGTGATCAGTGAAGCAGGTGTAGGTGGCTTCAATGCCATGAAAGCACTGAGCGAACGGAATGATGATCCTAAAACAGCCTCACGTCCCTATGATAAGGACCGCGATGGTTTCGTAATGGGAGAAGCTGCCGGCGTATTGATATTTGAGGAGCTCGAGCATGCCATTAAGCGGGGTGCGAAGATCTATTGCGAAATTGCCGGTTGCGGCGCCACCGCCGATGCACATCATATTACCGCCCCTCATCCGGAAGGCCTGGGCGCGAAGAATGTAATGATCCAGGCACTTGCCGATGCCGAGATGCAGGCTTCGGATATCAATTATATCAACACCCATGGCACGTCCACGCCACTGGGCGATATTGCCGAAGTGAAAGCGATCGTCGAAGTTTTCGGCGAGCATGCTTATAACATGAACATCAGCTCCACGAAATCCATGACAGGCCACTGCCTGGGAGCCGCTGGAGTTATTGAGGGAATTGCCTGTATCATGGCCGTTCAGCATGATATTGTACCTCCCACGATCAACCATTTCACGGATGATCCGGAACTCGATGCCCGCCTGAATTTTACTTTCTGGGAAGCCCAGAAGCGAACGGTAAATGCAGCGCTGAGCAACACCTTTGGATTCGGAGGCCATAATGCCTGTACCATCTTCAAGAAGTACTCTGCTTAGGTAACGGGAATATAGATTTTCTCTGTGCTATAAATGTTGTAGTTTTCAGTTCGTGGATTTCTGGAAATCATTCTATAAAAAACATAGTGACCCTTCTTTCAAAAAGCAGTTGAAAGGTGTGCTCGGGTATACACCCGGAGATACGTCCTTGTACAAGACAGCTCTTACGCACCGTTCCATTAAAGACACGATCGACGAAAACAACGAGCGCCTGGAGTACCTGGGTGATGCCATACTCAGCGCCCTGGTAGCGGATTATCTGTTTAAGCGCTATCCCTATAAGGAAGAAGGCTTTCTTACGGAAATGCGCAGCAAGATGGTAAACCGCCAGCAGCTGAATGATATTGCTGTGAAAATGGGCCTGAAAAAGATCACCGTATACAATAAGTCGGATTCTTCCTTAAAAACCAGCCAGATCTTCGGGAATACACTGGAGGCCCTGGTAGGAGCTATCTATCTGGACAAAGGATATAAGAAAACCAGTAAATGGGTTCATGAGCGCATGGTGATTCCGCATATGTTCGTGGAAGACCTGGAAATGCTGGAGATCAACCATAAGAACAAACTCTATGGCTGGGCCAATAAGAATGGTAAGCAGCTGGAATTTGAAACCCTGAATGAACAGATGGAGAACGGACGTCGCCTGTTCACCATTGCAGCGGTGATCAATGGCAAGGTGGTGGCCCAGGGGAAAGCCTTCAACAAAAAAGATGCTTCTCAGATCGCTGCCCAGCTGGCGGTGGAAAAGCTCGGCATCGTTAATTCTGATTCTCCCAGCTCCTTCGAATAATTACGGATTATTGCCGGCATTCAATTGCGCTCACTACAGCCCTTAGGAGATGCTGCGGTGTCTCCCTTTACCCAGCCTATTTTCTAAATCCTGCCCATCAGGAGAAGTCATGCCCTGCCTGGTATCAATTTCCATATCAACACCTGGTAAGAAAAATCCATCGTGTACTGTTAAGTATTTGCTTAAGCATTTAATAGGTAAATGCTTTAGGGTTTAATCAAAACCTTTAGTTGACAGGAACCGTAATTTAAGTGCTCCAGGCAAGGGAATTTACGATTCGGGGAGTTGGTTTCAGGACGATAACAATCGATTTCAGGTGTATTTATAGGCAAAAACACCTAATTGGTGCTGCGCTGATTTTCAATTAGTTATTAAAATACTCGGTGATTTTACGGTAGTTTTCCTACAGAAATCCGTAAAAATACTTGCATCTCAAAAAAACACGTGCAATCTTTGTCCTCGAAAACGAAAACTGGTAAGAAGATTCCCTTAGAAAATGCTAATCAGTTTTATCACAACCCTAAGAAAAAACAAACGTCCGTATCATGAAAAAGTTCTACCTCATCGTCCTTACTATCTTTTTAGCGAGCGCTACTTTTGCTGCTGGTGTCAAAACATTAAAAGCATCTACCTGGGATATTGCCAATCCAAATAGCTGGGCTCCTTATGGACTTCCCGGAAGTGGTGATACCGTTATCATACCTGCCGGCAAACAACTGATCGCCGCCGGTTCTTTCAGCTTTCCGATCAATGTCTATCTGAAGGTTTACGGTGAGATCTTGATGACCGGTAGTCCTATCGATGTTTATTTCGATGCTACCAGCACTATTATCGTTTATAATGGTGGA